>DASZWG010000428.1:0-5910 GCA_035546675.1 Mucilaginibacter sp.
GACGACCTGATCCTGTTTGATGCCGGGTTAGGGTACAAGGATACCCGCGACGAAATGCTGATCCATCAAAACATCCGTCATGCGGGTTTTGAGCCGGAGGACGTGACGCTGGTGCTGATGTCGCACCTGCACTATGATCATTCGGGTGGTTTGGTGGTTGAGAACGGCGGTAAATTGTCACCGGCTTTTCCGGGGGCGCTGCATGTGATACAATATGGCGAATGGGAAGCCGCGATCATGGGGAAATCTTCATCTTCTCATAAGGAGATATTTGAAGCACTTCGGGGCAACGTGAAAATAGAGTTTGTTGAAAGTTCCGGCAGCTTGAAGCCGGGCATCAATTATGAATGGTCGGGCGGGCATTGCCCGTATCACCAGGTTTTCTGGATAGAGGATGATGGCGATAAATGTTTTTTTGGAGGAGATGAATTACCCGAGCCGGAACAATTGATCAGGAAATTTATAGCTAAATACGACTATGACGGCCGCAAGGCAATGCAGTTGCGTGAAGAATACGGTAAAAAAGCTGCGGAAGAAGGCTATACCTGCCTGTTCTATCATGCTAAATCAAACCCGATAGGCAAGGTTAGCTATCAAAATGAGGTGTTTACGATTACAGGCGTTTAAAAGGGGATGGTAGTGTGGTATGAATTAGTTCACCCGCAAATCCTTCCTCACTTTCCCAACTAATTCGCTTATCAGATTCAGGCGTGGTTTTCGACTTCGAAAAGCTCTTTGATCTTTTCTACGTTCAGCGGTTTTGAAATGAAATCCTTTACAAGCGGGTACGAACGCGCTTTGTTGATGTCATTGCTGAAAACCGACGACGAAATAATATAGATCTTGCTCTTGCCGATCGGATCAATATTCAGGCGGGTGTATTCATCCAGGAATTCCCAGCCGTTCATAATAGGCATATTGATATCCAGCAAAATGTAGTCCGGAAGTTTGGACGGATCCTCGCGCTGGATATCCAGCAGCAGGTCAATGGCGTACTTGCCATGCAGGCAAGCCGTGATATCAGTATTTGCTAAGGCCTTCTTAATCAACTTGATGGAAATAAAATTGTTTATTTCATCATCATCTACGAGCAAAATACTTACTGTTCCGCTATTATTCATCATATATGCCTTATACGAGATGAAAAATTAAAAGGTTATGCCAACCACAGCGGTAAAATAAAAAAATGAAACCACTGGTAAATGTATATACAAGGTAGTATTTTTTTGAAACTATTCCAATAATTTTTACAACCAGGGGATCAGAACGGTATATTGTTTATAGCCCGTAATCACGCTCAACCTTGCAAACGCGTACACGATAGCGCTCATACCATTTTTCGCGGCCCTGCTGCTGCGCAAATCTGTGCCGTGCATTAGCTTTCCAGTTACGGATCGCTTCTGTTGATTCCCAATAGGAGACCGTGATGCCTAATCCATCCCGTGCCGATTCGATCCCCAGGAAACCCGGCTGATGCCGGGCCAATTCTTCCATTTCCTCTGCCATTTCACCATAACCCTTGTCGCCATCGGTACGCAGCGACGTAAATATGACAGCGTAGTAAGGCGGCTGGGGAGTTTTGGCGATCATATCGGTGTGCAGATTTCAGATTAGCAAATGTGCAAATGATTTTTTAGTTATAATCTGCACATTTGCATATCTGCACATTTGCAAATTTACTCAATAACACTTTCCTCAAATTCATAATGCTCCATCGGCGGGCATGAGCAAACCAGGGTCCTGTCGCCGTAAGTATCGTTCACGCGCCCTACCGACGGCCAGAATTTATATTCGGCTACGTAAGGCAGCGGGAATGCTGCTTTCTGGCGGGTGTAAGTATGCTCCCAATGATTGGCCGTAACTACAGCGGCGGTATGCGGTGCATTCTTCAGCGGGTTGTTCACCTTGTCCGACAAGCCTTTTTCCACATCGTATATCTCGTGGCGGATGGCGATCATGGCGTCGCAGAAACGGTCGAGCTCGTGTTTGGGTTCCGATTCGGTCGGCTCTACCATCACCGTCCCGGCAACCGGGAAGGAAACCGTTGGGGCGTGAAAGCCGTAATCCATCAGCCTTTTGGCGATGTCGATCACTTCTATGCCCGAATTTTTGAAGCCGCGGCAGTCCAGGATCATTTCGTGCGCACACCGGCCGTTGGCTCCGGTATACAGCACCGGGTAATGGTGCATCAGGCGGCTTTTGATATAATTGGCATTCAGGATAGCGTATTTTGTAGCCTCAGTAAGTCCTTCGGCGCCCATCATGGCAATGTAAGCATGAGAAATGATGAGTATAGATGCCGAACCCCAGGGTGCCGCCGATACTGCATGAATGGATTTGCCGCGATCAATATCGACCACAGCATGTCCCGGCAGGTAAGGCACTAAGTGTTTGGCTACCCCGATCGGCCCCATACCCGGGCCGCCACCACCATGTGGAATACAGAAGGTTTTATGCAAATTAAGGTGGCACACGTCAGCGCCGATATTTGCCGGACTGGTCAGCCCGACCTGCGCATTCATGTTGGCGCCGTCCATATAAACCTGGCCGCCGTTCTGATGAATAATATCGCATATTTCGGTGATGGCCTCTTCGAACACGCCGTGTGTAGAAGGATAGGTCACCATCAGGCAGGAAAGATCGTGCTTATGCTGTGTTGCTTTATCCCGAAGATCGGCAACGTCGATATTACCGTTCTCATCGCATTTCACCACCACGATCTTCATACCGGCCATTGCTGCCGATGCCGGGTTGGTTCCGTGTGCCGACGAGGGAATAAGCACAATATTGCGATGCCCCTCGCCCCTATCGTGATGATAGGCGCGTATCACCATTAAACCCGCATATTCGCCCTGTGCGCCGGCATTGGGCTGCAGGCTCATCGCAGCAAAACCGGTTATTTCGGCCAGCCAGGTATTCAGTTCGTCGAATATCTGCATGTAACCGCCTACCTGGTCGGTTGGCGCAAACGGGTGCATTTTGCTGAATTCGGGCCAGGTAACGGGTACCATTTCGGTAGTCGCATTCAGTTTCATGGTGCATGAACCCAGGGCGATCATAGAATGGCACAGTGAGAGATCCTTTGTTTCGAGCGCTTTGATATACCGGAGCATTTCGTGCTCCGAGTGGTGCGTATTGAACAAAGGGTGCACCAGGTAAGCCGATTGGCGCTGCAGCCCTTGGGGTATAACGGTTTGAAGGTTTGCTTTTAACCCATCAAAGTTTACATCGCTTAACGATTTGCCCTTTACTTTGGCGAATATTTTAACCAGCGTTTTGATGTCCTCAACCGATGTCGTTTCATCTATCGAGATGGTGGCGATTGATCCTTTGTAATGCAGGTTCATTTCGTGGTCAAGTGTTCCAGCATGGATCGGGCCTGCAAGTTCACCCAAATCAAATTTCAGTGTGTCGAAATAAGCGTCGTTCAACTGTTTGTAGCCCAGTTCGCCCAGCGACTGTGCCAAAAGAACGGCCTGCCCGTGGATGCGTTCGGCTATGAGTTTTAGTCCCTGCGGACCATGATATACGGCATACATTCCGGCCATGATGGCCAGCAGTGCCTGAGCGGTGCAGATATTGGATGTGGCCTTATCCCTGCGGATATGCTGCTCACGTGTTTGCAAAGCCATGCGCAAGGCGTAGTTGCCCGCGCTGTCTATCGTTACGCCAATAATACGGCCGGGTATCGAACGTTTGTATTCTTCTTTGGTAGCAAAATAAGCCGCATGCGGTCCGCCAAAGCCCATCGGCACACCAAACCTTTGTGTTGAACCTACTACCGCATCGGCTCCCCACTCGCCGGGAGGCGTCAGTAACAGCAGGCTCATGATATCGGCAACTACGGTTAGTTTGATTCCCTTTTCGTGCGCCCGGGCAGCAAAGCCCGAGTAATCGTAAACAGCTCCGTCGCCTGCGGGATATTGCACAATGGCGCCGAACATGTTTTCATCCAGCTCAGTTGTGCGATGATCGCCGATTTGCAACCGGATACCGTAAGGCTCGGACCGGGTCTTTAAAATATCAATGGTTTGGGGGAACAGCTCTTCGGATACGAAGAATACTTTTGCGCCCTGATTTTTACGCAGGCTGTATTGCATGAACATGGCCTCGGCGGCAGCGGTACCTTCGTCCAGCAGTGATGCGTTAGCTATTTCCATTCCGGTAAGATCGATCACCATCGTCTGGAAATTAAGCAGCGCCTGTAAGCGCCCCTGAGCAATTTCGGCCTGGTAAGGCGTATACTGGGTATACCATCCCGGGTTTTCGAGGATATTGCGCTGAATAACGCCCGGAACGATCACATCATAATATCCCTGGCCTATGAAAGACTTAAAAACCTTGTTTTTGGAGGCTGTCTGCCTCAAGGTATTCAAATAGTCAAATTCGCTTTTAGCTGAGGGCAGTGAAAGCGGTTTTTTGAGCCTGATATTTGCCGGAATGGTCTGTTCTGTTAATTCATCAAGTGAACCCGCGCCTATAGTTTTTAGCATTTCGGCGGTATCCGCCTCGCCGGGCGCAATGTGCCTGTTCCGGAATTTTTCCTGGTAATCTGAGTTCAGCTTCATGAATTTTTATGTCCCTTATATTTCAGCCGCAAA
The DNA here is from genome assembly GCA_035546675.1 of Mucilaginibacter sp. Lineage (GTDB taxonomy): Bacteria > Bacteroidota > Bacteroidia > Sphingobacteriales > Sphingobacteriaceae > Mucilaginibacter. The sequence goes on from DASZWG010000428.1 coordinate 4,602, forward strand.
GGTACAATATTAGGTATTGAGTAACAATTGTATAACCTGATAGTGACAATGGTTTTACATTGAAATAATTGCTATTTTGAGCCGGGCTTTTTGAAATCTTATCTTCTGATCTTTAAGCGCTGACATCCATAGCGGTCACAATTGGGTTACTTTAGTTTGGCTTACTATTGGAGATTTTGAAAACGTCAATGCATAAATTTAGCATGCGTGTGATGACTTATTTTAAAAAGATATGGGTATGGGTATTCGCTGCTGATCTTTTACTGGCATTTTCCTGCTTTGGCCAAAATGCGAACTGCCCTGTAATCGATTCTTCTGCTTATAAAATAAAACAACCCTCGTGTGGTAAAAGTGATGGCAGCATAACGGGGATAAAAGTGCAATCGAGCGGGACAAAGATATTATACTTTTGGCATGACGTTAATAATAAGAACATCGTCATCGGGCGTACTGTAAATCTCACAGATGTTGCTGCAGGCACATACATGCTTGAAGTTACCGATAACAGCGGCTGCGGCGGTTCTGTTTATTCAAAGGAGATAACACTTGAAGACGTTAATGCAATTCAATTCAATGATGAAAATGTTATTGTTCATGGTTCAGGTTGCGGCAATGACGGAAGCATAAAGGGTATTGTCGTCAGCAATGCCACCTTATACACCTGGGTGAATGTTTCAACAGGGGATACCGTTTTACAATCCGCCACGCAAACCGATCTTACTAATGTGCCACCCGGTACGTACCAGCTTACAGCTTCGAATGGCAGTTGTCAATATACGAGCAAGGATTATGAGGTGTCGTCAAGTACGATTCTGCCCAGGATCGTTGGCTATAAGATAACACCGGGCACATGCGGAGCTCTTCCGAGCGTCGTTGAAGTATCATTGAGTTTAAACCCGGACCAGGACAGGCTGACCTATTACTTTTTCAATAAAGCCGGACTTATCCTGTCAACAGGCTTTTTGCTGCCTAAGGATATCCCGAACCCAGTGATAAAGGCAGCAGAATCGAGTGGTGCCGATAGCGTTTCGTTATATGTTTATAATAATGTGTGCCTGATATTATTGGGCAAATACTATTTACCCACTACCGAAATGAGCGTTTCAGTTTCACAAAGCGTGGTTAGCAACGATCATTGCAATCAAAAATTAGGCTATATATATCCCGCAATTATTAATGGGGGCCGCGGTTCAAACAAATGGGTTTATGAATGGACCGATGCTTCGACAGGAAAAATAGTAGGCTTGGGCAAGACTTTAGACCGGGTAGGTGCGGGCACGTATAATTTTAAGGTCACCAGCGAATCCAA
>DASZWG010000429.1:0-6470 GCA_035546675.1 Mucilaginibacter sp.
ATATGTACCGCAAATGGGTATTTAAATATACCGGCGGAATTAATAAGTTGCCGATTAGGTATGATCAGCCGGTAAAAATGCCTACATTTAACTATTAAATTAGTTATGAAAAAATATTTTTTGGCTATACTGCTGTTGATCAGCGCTTACGGGAAGGCGTCCTACCACACCGAAAATAAAAAAAGCGCTAAGTTGCCCGAGATTAAGCTGTATGATTTGCACGGGCACCACACTACTTTAGCCGCGCTGGCCAAAAATAAGGTGATGTTTATTGATAACTGGTTTATACCATGCCCGCCCTGTTTCAGGGAGATGGGGATGCTGCATCAGCTTTATTTCAAATATAAATCGGATAAGCGCGTCTGCTTTATTACCATTTGCCGCACGGATAGCAGTATTGTCAAAAAATTCCTGGCTAAGGATAAATCCCTGGCCACTTTTATCGGCTGGTACGAATCGGCCAGCGGAAGAAAAGATTTTAAGCTCCCGATATATTTTATACCCGGTTGCAATGAAAAAATTTATACAGGTGTGCCGCTGGATAAATATACCCCCGACGACAAAACCCAATGCCCCGATGTGAAGTTCGCTTTTCGTGGCTACCCGACTATTTTGATCTACAATAACAAAGGCGGCCTGATATTTAAAAGAACCGGCTTTGGTTTGCATGAAGACGCAGCCGTCTACATGGCCAAACTTGATGCGGTTATTAAATCAGCTTTGTGATTGAGGTCAAACCCATTAAAATTTCCGAAATTCGCCGCATGCTCCAGATACAGGAAAACGTATCCCTCAAAAATTTCAACACTTTCGGCATCGATGTCTCGGCGAGGTATTTTGTGGAGATCGCGCATGAGGAGGACCTGGCCGAATTGTTCATGGACCCGCAATGGCAGCATGTGAAGCGCTTAGTGCTGGGCGGCGGCAGCAATATGCTGCTGGTGAATGATTTTGACGGGATCATCATCCGGATCAATATCCGGGGTATCGAGCACCGCATCAACCACGACGAGATATTTGTGGAGGCAGGTGCAGGTGAGGTGTGGAACGACCTGGTCAATTACTGTGTGGACAGGGGTTACGCCGGTATCGAGAACCTGAGCCTGATACCGGGCTCGGTCGGCGCATCGCCTATACAAAATATCGGCGCTTATGGCGTGGAGCTGAAAGATGTTTTCAGAAGCTGCCGGGCATTCGAGATCGCAACCGGTCAATTCAGAACGTTCTCCAAAGAAGATTGCCGGTTCGGCTATCGCGAAAGCATTTTTAAAAGCGAACTGAAGGAACAGTATATCATCGTATCGGTAAAGCTGCGCTTATCGCTTACTCCTGATCTTAACCTTGAATACGGGGCCATTGAGCAGGAACTGGTTAACCGTAACATCGCCGCGCCGACTATTAAGGATGTATCGAAGGTGGTTTCGCATATCCGCGTATCCAAACTGCCCGACCCGTCGACCATCGGCAATGCAGGCAGTTTTTTCAAGAACCCGGTGATCAGTAATGAACAGTTTGAAAATACCGCCTCAAAATTTCCTGACATGGTTCATTACCCGGCAGGTGAGGGCCTGACCAAGCTGGCGGCGGGCTGGCTCATCGAGCAATGCGGCTGGAAAGGAAAAGTGGTGGGCCACACCGGAACATGGAAGAACCAGGCGCTGGTTTTAGTGAACCACGGCGGTGCAACGGGCGAAGAAGTATACAGTCTATCGTCGCAAATCATAGACAGTGTGTACACTAAATTTGGCGTTCTGCTGGAGCGTGAAGTAAATATCATTCGTTAAGCAATTTTTATTTCGGAGCCGAATTTATTGTGGGCTTGCCTTACAATTCGATGACAATTTGGTGTAATAATACCTTGTTTTTCAATAGTTTATAGCGTAAACTATTACATTATTCATTGCTTTCTGACTGCACAGTTCAGACCGGATCCTTAACATAACCTTAAGCTGTTTTCCCGATAACGGTATCATGTTTGTTTTATCCTGTATACAAAAATCTATCAGAATGACAGCGATCGAATTTAACACCATGGTACTGCGTCAGGCGACTTCACTGAGGTCATACGCACTTCACTTTACGCGCGACGCCGATGATGCTAACGACCTTGTCCAGGATACAATGTTGAAAGCCATAACTTATTACAATAAGTTTAAAGAAGGTACGAATCTTAAAGGATGGTTATACACCATCATGAAAAATACATTCATTAACAACTATCGCCGGTTTGTGAAAATGAGCACGTTCGTAACCAAATCGGAAGAAATATCTTCGCCGAACCTGGTTTACAGCTCGACCAAAAATAACGGCGAGGCCAAGTTTGTGATGGATGATATCAAAAAGGCGCTCGACAGGCTTCCTGAGGATTATTATGTTCCTTTCACGATGTATTTTGAAGGGCATAAATATCATGAAATTGCCGATCACCTCGATATACCCATCGGAACGGTAAAAACCCGTATACACGTTGCCCGTAAGTTGCTGAAAAAGAACCTGAAGGCTTACGATACCGGTATCAAGAAACCGGTATACTGCGACGAAGATTGATCAAACTTTCAAACTCAATATACATCTATCTATGTTTAAACCCGCTTAGGCGGGTTTTTTATTTGGCCGAACCGGGCAAACGGCCGCCAATAAATTTTGGTATTTTAGCGGCGGACAAACCACTATGAACGACTTGCCTGTTTACACCCGTTCGCAGCTTGCTCTCCGCAACGGGCAGGACAAGCCGGAAGTCTGGATAGCTTATAAAGGGCTTATTTACGATGTGAGCCGCAGCCGTTTGTGGATGAAAGGGAAGCATTATGAGCATTGGGCCGGCCAGGACCTGACAGCCGAACTGGCCGATGCACCGCACGATGAATGGGTGTTTGACCATTTTGACCCGGTAGGAAGGTTAATTTGAGGCCGGAGGTCCGGGATCAAAAGTCAGAAAATTTATTTGCAAAATAGACCTTTAGATTCTGACCTCAGACTTCCGATTTCTGACTTCATTCAATCTCAAACCTCGATAAGCTCACGAATTGATCGATCCGTTCGGTTATTTCTGCCTGGCTGAGATGTTTTAACCTTTCGGGACCAAATTTCTCCACGCAAAACGAAGCCAGCGCCGACCCGAAAATGATAGCGTTCCGCATATTATTGAAGCTGATGGTGCCGACGCGGGCCATATAACCGATAAATCCGCCGGCAAAGGTATCGCCTGCACCTGTCGGGTCGAACACTTCCTCAAGCGGCAGCGCAGGGGCTGAGAATACTTTGCCCTCGCCGAATAACAAAGCGCCGTGCTCTCCTTTTTTGATGATCAGGTATTTGGGGCCCATATTCAATATCTTCTGTGCAGCCTTAACCAGCGAATACTCGCCCGAAAGCTGCCGGGCCTCGGCATCGTTGATGGTCAGTACATCGATCATTTTAATAGTGTCGAGCAGGTCGTCCATCGCTACATTCATCCAAAAATTCATGGTGTCCATCACGATAAGTTTAGGACGATGTTTAAGCCGCCTGATCACTGTTTGCTGAACTTGTGGAGTAAGATTCCCCAGCATCAGGAACCGGCAATCCTGGTACGATTCAGGAATGATCGGGTCAAAATCGGCCAGCACATTCAGTTCGGTCACCAGGGTATCGCGGCTGTTCATATCATTATCATACCTGCCGCTCCAGAAAAACGATTTTTCACCTTTTTTGATCTGCAGTCCTTCGGTATCGATGTGATGACCGTTAAAATCTTTGATCTCGCTTTCCGGGAAATCGTCGCCTACAACCGCCACGATTTTTACTTTATCGTACAGGTAAGATGCCGCAAGACTGGCATAGGTAGCTGCGCCGCCAACAATTTTATCCGTTTTCCCGAAAGGAGTTTCAATGGCGTCAAAAGCCACACTGCCGATAACTACAAGGCTCATTCAGTATGAATTTAAAAATTTTGCGCAAATATTGTGAAATTAAGGCGTAAATCATACTTTTGCACTCTCCAAATCGGAAAGCACACTCCTGAATAGCTCAGCCGGTTAGAGCATCTGACTGTTAATCAGAGGGTCGCTGGTTCGAGCCCAGCTTCAGGAGCAAAACAAAAGCGGATAATTGAAAAATGGTCCGCTTTTTTTATTCCGGAATAATTGCATATCAATTTAACGTCCTGATTGTTAATCAGAGGGTCGCTGTCCCGATAGCTATCGGGACGAGCCCGGCTTCAGGAGCAAGAAAACCAACAGGTTAGCCCCACTTCGGCAAGCGGGGTTTTTTATTTTACAGGTTTTTGTAAAACATTTCATTCTAAAATGCCTGAAACTAATGCTTCGGCGATAAGTTGTAGATGTAAAGATTTACATCCACAAAAACTTTAGACTTCAGTACGCTCTCTTAAGCGAAGATAATCTCAAATTAAACTAAACGATTTTTTACAGTCGTAAATTACACTAACTGCGTTACTTAGCAGACGTTAATCAATAATTTGTTATGGAAAATAATATATTAATATCGCTGCCCGGCGAAGGTGAAGTAGTCGGTGCATTTGGTTCAACCTTACAGTTTAAGGTGCCAACAGACAAAACAGGAAACAGGATCGGTTTTTATGACTCGATGATTCCGGCACATGGCGGTGGCCCAAAGCTTCATTATCACAAAGAAACTGATGAAACTTTTATCGTAACAGAAGGTGTACTTACTTTAATTACCCTGGATGGTGAAGTTCATTTGCCGGTTGGTGGTGTAGCCTGTGCGCCAAGACTAACTCCGCACGGGTTTAGGAATGATGATGATGTACCTGTCAAGTTCATTATAGCCTTTAACGGTAACCCCGAATTCCAAAACAGGGAAGTGTTCTTTCACAAGATGTATAAGAAACTGAATGAAGACCCTAATGATCTGGCTTTTTTTCAGGATTTATATGCTGAATTTGATAGCTATCCGTGTGTTGACAACATGATCCCTGTAAAAAAGGACTAAAAACCTTTTCAAATGTCCCAAAACCACACTAAACCGGAAGAAACCGCATGCGCAAGCAAGCGCATGCGGTTTTTGAATTATCACACTTATACCGCTGCATAAACTCATTGACTGTTAATCAGAGTGTCGCTGTCCCGATAGCTACCGGGCCGAGCCCAGCTTCAGGAGCCAGAAAACCAAATGGTTAAGCCTTACTTCGGCAAGCGGGGCTTTTTTGTTTGATGAAAAGTGCAGGGTGGTTTGCGTTTTTTTTATCTTATATTCGGGCACTTACCTAAATTTCGCTGCTTTTAATGACCTGATCATGAAATTGATATATGCATTTTTACTATCGCTGGCTGTGCTGCATACGGCCGACGCGCAGGATAACAAAACCCTGACAGCCACTATGGGCAAGATGCGCGTTGAATTCGCGCTTGACAATGAAGGAAGGCCAAACTACTCTGTCTACTACGGTGACAAGACCGTGATCAAGCCGTCGGTAATGGGTTTCACCCTGGTTAATGACAGCGCCTTTGATAAAAATTTTATTGTCCTGGGCTCCGAAACCAGCTCATTTGATGAGACCTGGAAACCGGTTTGGGGCGAAGTGAGTCACATCCGCAACCATTACAACCAGCTAACGATACATCTGAAACAAAAAAACAGCCCGAACAGGCTGATGAACATCATCTTCCGGGTTTTTGAGGATGGCGTAGGTTTTCGTTATGAATTCCCGTATCAGCCCAACCTGAAATATTTCATCATATCCAATGAACTCACTTCATTCGGATTGACAGGCGATCACAAAACCTTCTGGATACCGGGCGATTACGATACTAATGAATACATGTACACTACATCGAAGATCAGCGGGATCGATAACCGGAAAATGGTGCAATCATCCACTTCGATAGCCGTTAGGGTGGCGCCCGATCCGCACGCTGTGCAAACTCCGCTGATGATGAAAACTGCTGATGGGCTGTACATAAACATTCATGAGGCGGCTTTGGTTGATTTCCCGGCTATGCAACTGCACGTGGATACAGCTACCTACAACCTGACTGCCAGCCTTGTTCCCGATGCCGTTGGTAATAAGGCTTATGTACACGCACCGTTCAAAACGCCCTGGCGAACGATCATTGTGAGCGATAAGGCCACTGATATCCTCGCATCAAAGCTGATATTGAACCTGAATGAACCTTCAAAGATCAAAGATACTTCGTGGATCAAGCCCATGAAGTTTATCGGGGTATGGTGGGAAATGCAGACCGGGAAAGGCACCTGGAGCTATTCAAACAATGCCGACACGCTGGATGCGAACGGGCACCTGATCCCCAATGGCACCCACAGTGCAAATACGGCCAATGTGAAGCGCTATATCGACTTTGCCGCGGCCAATGGCATACAAGGCGTTTTGGTTGAGGGCTGGAATGTAGGCTGGGAGGATTGGTTCGGGCACTGGAAGGAACATGTGTTCAGCTTTGTGACGCCTTACCCTGATTTTGATATCGGCGAGATCACCAGGTACGCCGCAT
>DASZWG010000430.1:0-3896 GCA_035546675.1 Mucilaginibacter sp.
CTGCTTTTTATACTGATATTTTTGTCGGCATACGCCGCAAATGCACAGCAATATACACGCGGTATCGGCGTGTACCCGGGCGATCCTAAAGAATATTTCGGGCCATCGATGCGGATCGATGCAGCACACTACCGCAACCTGGCCCTGCACCGGGCGGCATACCAGTCGAGCTCATACGATTATAATCTTACCGCACAATTGATTACCGATGGCATTGTGAGCAATAAACTGCCCGGCTGGCTCGTGGTCAGCACGAGCGGCAGCGGTATTTTACCGCGCGACGGGCGCGAACATGTGCTCGACCGGCATGCCAGCAGCCAGGAGCATTTCAGGGGACCGGATGTGTGGGTGCAGGTGCAGATGGCGGGCGATTATGAAGTACCGCCTGTTGACAGCATCAGCATAGATGGCGGGATGACCGTGGATACGCTGATCATGAAAACATGGACGGTGACGGTAAGTGGCTCGGATGACGGGGTGAAATGGGATGAGCTTGGCAAGGCGAGCGGTGATAAATTGCCGGGTATCGATGCGCTGACCTCGTTTATGAAACGTTTTCGCATGCCCGGAGGGCAAAAACCAACACCCGAGCAGATGGTCTTTATGCGGCGGTTCTTCCCTCCGAACAGGAGAGTGATGAACTTCGATTTCAAGCTTCCGCATGAGGTACATTATAAATATTACCGCTTTGAAGGGAACGATCCGGGTGCAAAAAACTGGTCGGTAAATGATATTTACCTGTGCGATAAAGGGAAGACGGCCCCGGTTGGCGGACCGTATCACTTCAGCAGCGCATGGAAAAGCATGGGCAGCGGTACAGAATGGGTGTATGTGGATCTGGGGGCGAGGTGCTCCTTCGATGATGTAAAACTGGACTGGATACGCCCGGCGGTGCAGGGTTCGATACAGGTTTCGGATGATGCAAACCACTGGACGGATATTGCTCCTTTACCTGCAAACCCGGCAGAAATGACTGACATACCCCTGCACAAAATGGTAAAGGGCCGTTATGTGCGGGTATTGATGACTAAACCCGCCAATGCGAACGACGGCTATATTTTGAGCGAAATGGAAGTGATGGGCACGGGCGGGCCAATGCCTGTGGCTCATCCCCCGGCGGCGCTTCTGCAAAACAGTGAGCTCGACCTGGCAGGCGGTGCATGGAAGCTGCAGCGCTCATCGCTGGTGAGCGCGGGCGGAGATTTACTGTCTAAACCCGGTTTTAACGACAGTAAATGGATGGTGGCTACCGTGCCGGGCACATCACTCACCAGCTACGTGAACGACGGCGCCGTACCCGAACCGAATTACGGCGATAACAACGTGATGATATCAGATTCCTATTTCTACGGCGACTTCTGGTACCGCGATGTTTTTACCGCGCCTGCCTCGTACAAAGGCAAACACACGTTCCTGAATTTTGACGGCATCAACTGGGAAGCGGAGGTCTATCTTAACGGCCATTCGCTGGGGCGCATCAATGGCGCTTTCATTCGTGGAAAATTCGATGTGACCGATCTGCTCATCCCCGGCGCCAAAAATGTGCTGGCGGTCCGCATCCTTAAAAATGAAACGCCCGGCTTCCCAACTGAACAGAACCGCAACAGCACCGATGCCAACGGCGGTGAGCTTGGCGGCGATAACCCCACTTTTCACGCTTCCATCGGCTGGGACTGGATACCTACCATTCGGGGGCGGAACACGGGTATCTGGAACAAGGTTTACCTCTCGGCCACCGGCCCGGTTACGGTTGAAAATCCTTTGATAACCACCAAACTGCCGCTGCCCGACACCAGCTCGGCAGACGTCTATTTAGAGGTAACGCTAAAAAATCACACCGGCAAAACGGTGAAAGGCCGGTTGCAGGGAAGATTTGGCAATATCGATTTTACCCATCCGGTTAGCTTAGCTCCTTCAGCCGATACGACCATTAAGCTTGATGCATCTTCTACACCGGCGCTCAGGCTCAAACATCCCATGCTTTGGTGGCCCAATGGTTATGGGAAGCAAAACCTGTACACGGTTTCGCTGGCTTTTGTATTACCGAAAGGCATCGTATCCGATACCAAAACTTTTAAAACAGGCGTGCGCGAAATGACCTATACCGATACCGGGAACCTGAAAATATGGGTAAACGGCCGAAGGTTCATCCCGCGCGGCGGGAATATGGGTTTTGCAGAGGACCTGCTTCGCTATCGCTCAAGAGAATACAATATCGCCGTGGGTTTTCATAAAGACATGAACCTGAACATGATCCGCGACTGGGTGGGCCAGGTTGACGATGAAGCTTTCTATAATGCCTGCGATAAATACGGCATCATGATCTGGCAGGATTTCTGGCTGGCCAATCCTTCGGACGGCCCCGACCCTTACAACCCCGGTATGTTCATTGCCAACATGAAGGATTATGTGAAACGCATCCGCAACCATCCGTCTATTGCCTTGTTCGTGGGCCGTAATGAAGGGAATCCTCCGCCCGAGATCGAAAAAGCTATTACAACCTCGCTGCCCGTTCTGGCGCCGGGCATCAAATACATACCCAATTCGGCTTTCGGTAGCGTAAGCGGCGGCGGTTTTTACTCGCTGCAACCACTCAAATCGTATTTTCGGTTACGAGCAACGCCTAAGTTTCATAGTGAAATGGGCATGCCCGACCTGATGTCGTACGAAAGCTTTAAGCGGACCATGCCCGATTCCAGCATCTGGCCGCAGTCGCGCATGTGGGGTGTACACGATTTTACGCTGGAGGGAGCACAACGCGGCCAAACTTTCAACAAAACTATCGAAGACTCGTTCGGCAAGATCGATGACGTAAAGAAATGGCTGTCGCTGGCGGCGTGGACCGAATACCAGGGGTACCGCGCCATGTACGAAGCCCAAAGCAAAAACCGAATGGGCCTGCTGGTGTGGATGACCCACCCTTCGTGGCCCTCGCTGGTATGGCAGAGCTATGATTATTATTTCGAACCGACGGGTGCTTATTTCGGCGCCAAAAAAGCATCGGAACCACTGCACATTCAATGGAACCCACTGACCGACAGCGTTGAAGTGGTCAATTACAGCATACCCGATGGCAAAGGGCTAACGGCTAAATTAAAAGTGCTGGATATGAACGGTTCGGTTAAATTCAGCAAGGAAGTAACGCTAAGTTGTCCGATCGACAGCCGCTCGGAAGTGATGAAAGTGGATATACCTGCCGGGCTGAACGGAGCATATTTTGTAAGGCTCGAGCTTGACCGCGGCAATAAGGTCATTTCGCGCAATTCCTATTGCAGGGGTGCAAACATGGATGCCGCAGGCGGTATAGGCGATCTTAAAGCCATCGCTGACCTGCCGCAGGTAAAGCTTCATACCTCGACCCAGGTAATCAGAAAAGGAAGCCAGTGGATACTTACAACCAAATTAACCAACGATACACAGCACCCGGCATTTAATGTCCGGCTTAAGGTTACGGGCGAAAAAAGCGGCAAACGTATTTTACCGGTGATTTATCAGGATAATTATTTCACACTGCTCCCGGGCGAATCGCGCACCATTATTTCCAAAGCGAAAAATGAGGATGCTCGGGGCGAAAAACCGGCAATGGTGGTTGAAGGATTTAACGTGCAGCCTTAAACGGCGATATTTTCTTGATATATTTCTTTATGAATATAATTATTAAATACTATATTGTGTTCATTATACACTAACGCGTATAATCCAACCGAACATAAACCATTTTTCATCAACAAACCCTGATCATGAAAGTCAAGTTCATATCCTGCGTATTGCTCAGCATGTTCCTGCTGGGAATCGGGCAAGCCGATGCACAAAGCCAAAGCGACAAAGCGCTCGAGGCCAAAATAACCGGCATCATTAAAAAGCTCACCCTGGAAGAAAAGATATCCATGCTGCAT
>DASZWG010000431.1:0-4571 GCA_035546675.1 Mucilaginibacter sp.
AGGAACCGATATACCCGAAGTGGGCAGCATTGTTCCGTTGCAGGATAATCACGGCAACCGTTTCCAGGGACAAGTAGTATCGGTAGCAGAGGATAGCGTGCTGGTGGATCTGAACCACCCCATGGCGGGCCAGGAGCTCCATTTTAAGGGTAATATCCTGAATGTGCGGGCCGCAACACCCGAAGAGCTTTCGCACGGGCATGCTCACGGACCCGACGGTCACCATCATCATTAAACCCGGTACGGTCTAAAACGCGTTATTATACAGAAAATCCAGCCCGCCGTCTTCCGTAACACGGCAGCGGATCACGATGCGCGATAGTATGGGTTCGCCGTTAAAGGTGGCGGGGATAAACTGTTTATCCTCCTCTTTGAGCAGGTTGATATCCATGGTGGTGGTTTGATCGTATTGCATAAATTGCGAAACCACATGTATCTTGTAGTCGGCAAGCCTGCCAAGCGGACTGATAAGCAATTCGATTATGGCCACGGTGCCAACAGTATTGTATTGGTAAGGGTTGAACGGTGTTTTGTACAGGCCCAGGTAGGGTAAATACCCGAAGTACCGTCCGCCGATCTTTACAGGTTTAGTTATACGGTCGGTGTCGGATATTTTTTGATCGATCAGGTAGCTGATGGATTGCTCGGGACTATCCTGTGCCTCGAACCGCAGCGCCCCGTAAGTATAATCGTACATTTCCAGCAGCTTTCCCAACGGGCTGAAAAAGTACCATTTGCCGCTTTTCTTGCCCATGGTGTACGTTCCGCGTACTAATAAATGTTTGGGGCGATGGTAGTAGGCGATATACAAACCGTTCTTAACATCCTCGTTTGTTTTTAGAACCTGGAATTTTTCAGTTACGTCGTCATTTATCCGGTGCTTTTTCTCAACGGTCTCCTGTCCGAAGCAGTGTATCGTACCCGCCAGGAAGACTATGGCGGTTAAAAATCTTTTAAGAGGCATATCAGGCGGCGGCAATATAAGCAACCGGGGATAAAAATCACAAAACTGATCATTAAATTGCGCGATAAAAACCGATTCGCATGTCAACCCAAAACGATACCGCATCTTACCGCCCGGTCAGCTTTTCGGCAACGGTTATAACCGAGCTGATGATACCGTCCTATTCAAATTTCGGCGGCAAGATACACGGCGGCATCATATTGTCCCTGATGGACAAAGTCGCTTATGTATGCGCAGCCAAGCATGCAGGCAATTATTGTGTCACCGCTTCTATCGATACGGTCGATTTTCTGCAGCCCGTGGAAGTTGGCGACCTGGTATCGCTGATGGCCTCGGTAAATTATGCAGGAAACACTTCGCTGGTGGTGGGCATCAGGGTCGTATCCGAAAACATCAGGACCAGCAAAATATATCATACCAATACCAGTTATTTTACGATGGTAGCCAGGGACGAAAGCAACCGCCCTGTGCAGGTGCCTGGTCTGATACTGGAAAACCGCGACGAGGTGCGCCGCTTTCTCCAGGCCCGTAAAAGGAAGCAGCTCAAGCAGAACTACAAACATGAAGCCGATGAGATAAAGATACCTGATGATGAGGTTATTTGCCGGCAAATGCTTGAAGGCGAGCGCTGTGTCATTTTATGATAAGAGGGGATTTGCGAAGCATTATTTTCAGAACCCTTTCGTTGTTTTACCGTATTAGGAAGCATGAGGATTTTAACTCCTGTTTTATGGTTAATGTTAAGCCTGCAAGTCAGCACGCTGACCGTTGCAGCCAAACCCTCATCCTCATCTCATACTGATACCTTAAAGGTCCAAAATACGGTCGACAAGCTGAATGGTATTGCCTACGATATTTATCTCGAAGCGCCCGATTCTGCCCGAAAACTGGCCGAAAAAGCGCTTATTCTGGCAAAAAGTGCAAATTACCAGGCCGGTATAGGACAAAGTTTTCTCAACATCGGCCATGTTTACTGGTCGCAGTCTTATTACCCAATCGCTTTATTTTATGTCAACAAGGCGCTGACGGAATTACCCCGGAATAAGCCGCTTATGATTTCATTGGCATACAATACGCTTGGGCGCATCTATGCCGAGCTGGGTAAATATAACCTGGCTTTGGCTAATATCGGCAGATCGGAAAAATTTGCCGGTACCGATCCTGTTTCTCTTGCCGCAGTTTATGGCGAACGCTCCCTCGTTTACAAGCGTCTGAAAAAATATGACCAGGCAATTCCCGAAGCAAAAAAAGCATTAAAGCTGAGCCAGTCGGTAGGCGATGACGCAGATGCAGCTATTTTTTATGGCCGGTTAAGCGGCATATATACGCTGCTGGGGCAATACAAAAAATCGCTGGCTTATTCGGATACGGCTTTGTGCATGAGTGTGCAAATTCGCAATAACAGGCTGCGCTCAACCACTTACATCGAGTACGCGGGGATATACCTTCGTCTTCACGATTACGATAAGGCTATTTTTTATGCCAAAAGAGGCGGCGACCTGGCTGATAGTATTGGCGTTGTGGACGCTATTACTGACGCATATAAAGTGCTCATCAATAGCTACGAGCGTAAGGGCGATATGAAACTGGTCATGGATTACCAGAGAAGGTACAACAAAATGCAGGATAGCCTGAATAATTTTAATAAGAACAGAAGTACCGAACTGATACAGGATTATTTCGCCCTGGATAAACGGCTGGATGATATGACTACAGCCCAGGAAAAGACGGCCGAGATCAAGGCGAAAGTCAAAGCGCAGAGAGGGATCATTATTTCATTGTCGCTTTCACTGATGGTAGTAATCATTGTGCTGTCCGTGACCTATTATTTTTATAAACACAAAAAACTCCTCAGCGAACGGCTTAATCTGCAAAATGAAGCGCTCGTCAAACATAAACAGCTTATTGAGGCGCAGACGGCCAACCTCGAAACTTTGAGTAAGATCAAAGACAAGCTGTTAGCAGTAATAGCCCATGATCTGCGCACACCTCTGGCCAACCTTCGCAATATTGCCGACATGTTCGACTCCGAATACCTTTCGGCAGAAGAAGTGCAGTGGCTGATGAAAGATATCAATACGATGGTTAAGAGCGCAGAGCTGACGCTGTCGAACCTGCTCGAATGGGCCGGCAGCCAGATCAAAGGGCGCAGCGTAAATTCCTCCCAATTAGATATTTTCCTGCTTGGCGTCGAAATGGAACAGACTTTCAGTCATGCATTGCTGAAAAAGAACATTGAATTTGCAAACCAGGCCAGCCCCGGCCGGTCGGTCCTGGCCGATGAAAACCATGTTAAAGTGGTGCTGCGAAACCTGATCAGCAATGCGATCAAGTTTACGGATGAGAACGGCCGCGTTACCTTAAATACCGTCTATGAAGAGAAAGAAGCTGTTATCAGTGTCGAAGATAACGGCAAGGGCATGACCGAAGAAGAAAAAACGAAGCTGTTTTCTATACAAACCCATTTTTCACAGCGCGGTACTTCGGGCGAGGCGGGTATGGGTATAGGCTTGCTCCTGTGCAAAGAACTTGTTGAATTGAACGGCGGCAGATTGTGGATCGACTCTGCTCCCGGCCAGGGAAGTACTTTTTACTTCAGCCTGCCGCTGAACAGGGAATACGTACAATCCTGAGAAGTCTTAATTCAGCGCTGCAAAAAAATCCGGTCACAAATCGGCGCCGGGATGGCCTGCCTGGTAAGAAGGCAGGCCGGGGCGCCGCTCAACCTATGTTCACTGATCTTATTATTTTAATGCAGGGGTGCAGTTTGTTGTATGTTGTTTTCCCTGATGGTGATATTAAACCTTTGCTTGCCAAATGAGCTGGTGTCGGCCTTGCTGATCGTAAAGGCATAGCTTGCCGAACGGACGTCTATGCTATCCTTGAGATAGGCGTCCTTAAGCCATACCTGCACATTTGCAGGTATTTGATGCTGGTAACTCATACTCAGCGTAAAGGTCCCGTCTGTTTTTGCGCCTACATCCAGCCCGATTTTCATTCCTGGCCGGTAGGGGGTAGTGTAGATCGACAGATCCTTGCCGTCACCTGAGATACTGGCCAGGCTTTGCAAACCGAAGCCGGGAAAATACAGGCCATCATCATTGGCTATGTAATTCGTATCTGCGTGGCAATTGAATACGATCATGGTTTCATCGCGGTTGGTACTGTCTTTGGCCAGCCTTAACCGGAACCCCGCCTTGTCGGGTATCGTATCGCCGGTTATTACCGCGCCAGTACTGGCCGTTTTGGTTGATGGTTTATCCGGCAACACTCCCATTTTTTTGCAGGCGCTCAGCGATATGATTATAAATGGTAAAAGGATCAGCTTTTTCATGACCAATAATTTCTGCGATGGAGCAATTTCTTCAGGTTTTCCGGATCAGCTCCATTCCGGACTTTGACGGGCACGTAAACAGGCTGCTGATCGGTGGAGAGCGGGTTAATTGAGCGCAGAATTGACAGGATAAAATGAGAAATTCCCCGGCTATGCTCCTCTGCGCTTTGCCAAACTTTCCATACATAGTTGCGGGGAATCTGATTATTTCTCATTTTTTTAGATCGTTTTTGTCTTAGTACGGCCTTGTGCCAGAGCGGGTTAATACCTAAA
>DASZWG010000432.1:0-3315 GCA_035546675.1 Mucilaginibacter sp.
ACGGGACTATAGTCGATCCTGACTTACATTATTTTAATCTCCGGTGCCGCCAAAAAATCCCGACAATATAGTCACATGCAACAAGTCTCTGATCTTGTATTAAATTTCTGTTTTAAACACTTGTTTAATTAAATTGTTTAATTTAGGTTTGTATTGAATTTTACAGGCATGACTGAAACCAGGATTGATATATCGACTGAGGAAAAAATAAAAGAAGCTGCAAGGATAGTTTTTACGCGTAAAGGCTACGCTGCCGCGAAAGTACGGGATATAGCAGCCGAAGCTGATATAAACCTTGCTTTGGTTAATTATTATTTCCGCAGCAAAGAGAAGCTGTTTGAGATCATTATGACCGAAACCATACAGGGGCTTTTTGAAAAGATACAACCCATCATTAATAATGAGTTGACCACGGTATCAGAAAAACTCGAAGGTATTGTTGACCATTATATCGACCTGTTGCTTGAAAATCCATATCTACCCTTGTTTGTCGTAAATGAATTAATGTCCGGCTCCGACAGGTTCCCCAAAATGACCAATAACGGAAATATGTTTTTGCATTCGCACCTTTTCAAACAGTTATGGGAGCTGAGATCAGGAAAGAAAATAGAATTCCACCCCGTCAATATTATGATGAACATGCTCGGCATGATCATCATGCCCTTCCTGGCAAGGCCCCTGATCCTGCGATCGGGCGCATTAAAAGACGAGGAATTCCGGGGGATAATTGAGCAGCGTAAAAAATTGATTCCCTTGTGGCTGAACATGATGATGAATCTTTAAAATATCAGATCAAAAAATAAAGACATGTTAATGCACTACCTTAATAAACTCAAACGGTCCAATTGCCTGGTCGTGTTATTCATGATAAGCGCTGTTGCACCTGCTGCACGGGCACAGTCATCCGCACTTACTATTGATCAGTGCTATCGCATGGCCCGCAAAAATTATCCGCTGATAAAACAAAGGGACCTGATCGCTAAAACAAAAGAATATTCGGTTTCAAATGCATCCAAAGGATATTTACCCGCATTTTCTATCAACGGACAGGCCACATACCAGTCGGCCGTATCCTCGCTCCCATTAAAAATCCCTGTTCCTGGTTTCTCATTGCCCAACTATAGTAAAGATCAATACAAGATGTACACAGAGCTGGACCAGGTGATCTACGATGGCGGGGTAATAAAAGATCAGAAACAAACTGCCGAAGCAAACGCGGCCATACAGCAGCAAAACCTTGAAGTTGAACTATATGCGTTGTACGATCGCGTAAATCAGCTTTTTTTTGGAGCCCTTCTTGTAAATGAGCAGTTGAAATTAAATGATCTGTTACGAAAAGATATTCAAAACGGCATCGATAAATCGAAGGCGCTTGTAGCTAATGGTACCGCATACCGCAGCAGCGTTGACGAACTGGAGGCACAATTGCTGCAGGCCGATCAGTCTAAAATTGAGCTGGCTGCAGCAAAAAAAGCATACATCGATATGTTAAGCCTGTTTATCAACAGTCCGCTCGATGCCAATACGGTACTTGAGAAGCCTGCGCCGCCAATGCCCGCAGATAGCATCAGCAGACCCGAACTGATGGCGTATGATTACCAGAAAAAAACCTACGACCTGCAATACAAGATGCTGAAAGCGCAGCTGATGCCAAAACTGGGCTTTTTTGCGCAGGGCGGGTACGGAAGACCCGGGCTAAATTTCCTGGACAATAACTTTGCCTGGTATTATATCGGCGGCCTGAAACTAACCTGGAACCTGGGCAGCCTGTATACCTTAAAAAATCAAAGAGAGATACTGGATATTGACAAAAAGACCCTGGATGTGCAAAAAGAGACCTTCCTGTTCAATACAAGCCTTGTACAAAAACAGCAAAACTCCGATATAGCCAGGTATGAGGCCCTGGTTAAAACTGACGATGAAATTATTGCGCGGCGCGAATCGGTAAAAAATGCGGCTAGCGCCCAGCTTGAAAACGGCGTGTTAAGCGCCCATGATTATATCACCCAGGTAAATGCGGAGGACCAGGCGAGGCAAAACCGCGTGCTGCACCAGATACAACTACTACAGGAAGAATACAGTTACCAGAACACCATGGGCAATATCAGGATCAATAACTAAGAAAACGCTTAAAAAATACAGATGAAAACACGGATGTTATTATATATCATTATGTTACCAATGCTGCTGGCGGGTTGCAGTTCAAACGATAATGCCTCGGATGCGTCGGGGACCTTTGAAGCCGACGAAGTGATCGTATCCTCGGAAGTGCCCGGCAAGATCATGTCGCTCAATATTAACGAAGGCTCCGTGCTGAAGAAAGATAGTATAGTAGGCGAAATAGATTCGATCCCGCTGGAACTGCAAAAAGCCCAGGTAATAGCAACGATCAATGCATTGCGCGAAAAAACTATGGATCCTGGCCCTCAGATCAAATTACTCAACGATCAGATTGCCGTTCTGAAAGTGCAGCTGGCCAATGCGGTTTCGGAAAGGGACCGTACAGCCAGGCTGATCAAATCTGATGCTGCTACGCAAAAGCAACTGGACGATCAAAATAACCAAATAGATGTTATTAAAAAGCAAATCGCCGTAGACCAGCAGCAGATAAAGGTGCAGGAGACAACCATAGGCACACAGAACAATTCGGTAATGAGCGAATCTAAACCATTGCGCAAGTCGGTAGCCCAGATCGAGGACCAGATCAGGCGTACCAACATCGTCAACCCTATTAACGGCACGGTATTAACCAAATATGCTATGGCCGGCGAAGAAACATCGGCAGGGAAAGCGCTCTATAAAATAGCCGACGTATCCGTTATCACCTTAAGGGCGTATATCACCGGTACGCAACTGGCCCAGGTAAAATTGAACCAGCCGGTGACGGTGCTGGTCGATAGTACCGCTAGCACCTATAAAAAGTACGCCGGCGTTATCAGCTATATTTCTGATCAGGCCGAATTTACACCCAAAACCATCCAGACCAAAGATGAGCGTGCTAACCTGGTGTACGCTATCAAAATCCGTGTCAGGAACGACGGTTACCTGAAGATAGGTATGTATGGTGAGGTAAAATTCAAATAAAGACTGATGTACACGGTAATTGCGGAGAACCTGGTGAAAAATTACGCCATCAAGAAAAGCGTGGTGAATGCTTTAAAGGGCGTTTCGTTTTCTGTGAATAAAGGCGAAATATTCGGCATCATCGGTCCTGACGGGGCAGGCAAAACATCGTTATTCCGCATACTGACCACACTCTTGCTTGCTGATGGCGGCAATGCCTCGGTTGATGGTTTTGATGTGGTAAAAGATTAT
>DASZWG010000433.1:0-5869 GCA_035546675.1 Mucilaginibacter sp.
AAGCCAGCGCATCCAAAAGGATATCCAGCCCTTTTTTTTCTTCTATCCTCGAAAAAAAGATTAGCCTGAGGTATTCGTTTTTTTTACCTTTTATTTCCGGTACTTCGTGGGGTAATGAAACGAAATTCGGGATATTGAAAATAGTTTGCGGTGTGAATAAAGCTTCCATTGCCTCCTTTTCACGCTTTGAGGTAACATGGATATCGGATTTTTGGAGAAGCCGTTTGCCCAGCAAACCATGGATCAGTTTTTTTGACAGGCTGTTCCTGTTGCCGAATGAATACGGGCTTAGCGTTCCCCTCGGCGATACTACAACGGGTACACGGTGTATTATCGCGACCCGGCATGAGAGCACCGATACTAAGTTCCACCAGGCATGGATGTGTACAACATCAAATTCTTTTACCCTGTGCCGCAGCTCTTTTAACAACGCAGGTGAAAAATGACTGTGATCTTTGGTGAGCCGTTTAAAATAGGTGACCTTAACGCCGTCAACTACGGCTGAGACACCGGGCTTAACCGGTAATTCCGTTTTCCCATTTGCTGTGGTAGTGAATACCTCTACTTCGCAGCCCGCTTTGACTAATTCTTCGCTGAGTTTGGACACTGACATAGTCGGCCCGCCGTATATAAAGGCTGGTTTATAGGAAGCATTAACCTGTAATATTTTCAAACCTTCTCGAGTATATGCGTGGCAACAAAGACCCGGTGTATGATCAGCATACTGACATAAGACCAGAAAACGGTGTTGATCAGGAATTCGAAACTCAGTCCGCGCCACATGATTTGAAACAGTCCGCTGAAAATGAGCGCGGTACCCAATATATAGCCGCCGAATAGTTTTTCGGCGTTCTGCGATATCAGTTGGGCAACAGCTCCGTAAATCAAAAGGGCTATGAATACACCCACCCCGCCGTCGGATAAATAGGCGTCGACGATAAAGGCGGGTTTTGCCGAAACGTCCGAAGCCCGGTTTACCACTCCGGCATCGTATACGCGCTGCATAACCAGGTCTTCTGTGATAGGCTTAGACGGCCAGAATATCCTCGGTACGATCGCTATAGCAGATTGCTGTAATAATTGTGTTCCATAAAAATCGATCCTGTCGGGAGTCGATTTAACGAAATTGGTGAACATTTCAATCTCGCTCAGCCTGAGGGTCAGAAAGCCCCAGTCGCTGTCATCTTCCTCGTAGTCTACATCCTTGTTTAAGGCAGCATTAAGCGCTAATTGCGTGGCTTCGTCTGCCGATACATCCTGTGTCCACGCATTTTGCCTGAAAATCCGGTTGTAGGTAGGAAGGAACATAAATAGTACGATAAGAGCAGGACCAAATATTGCCAGAACGGTCTTTTTATAGCTGGGATATAAAAATATGCCTAATACAAGTATGCTGATGATGATGGGTTCCTTATATCCCGAGATCATCGCCTGGTAAAAGTTGAAAAGATACAAGACAACACATATCAGTGTGTTCCATATTTTGTGAAGCGGAATGGCAAAAGCCAGTGCAAGCGTACCGGCAATAAAGCTTAATGAGCTGAACTGGTTGGCAAACTGGAATAAGCCGGGTACCTTAACAAAAATGATGGACACCGGCAGGCTGATAACGGCGGCGCCGAAAAGCAGGTTCGCGATCTTCTGCTTTTCGACCTTGTATTTTTGTTTGACGGGATATTTGCTGCACATCAGGATGCCGGTAACGAATGCGGCATGTCCCAGGCAATAATAGCGCTGGCATTGTGCGGTAAGTTCAAGCCGGTCATAATCGACCAGGTAAAACCGGCTTATTTTGTGAAAATCCTGATAACCTAATACGCTCAAAAAATAAAATATCGATGTGCAAAAAGTATAGCCTGCAAAAATGATCTGGACGAGAAAAATGGGCCGCATCAGCTGTTCCGAAATTTCGCGGTCATCAGGCAGGGGTTTTACCCATCCGCTTAAAGTAAGGTAAAATATAAGGAAAGATCCCAGCCATCCGATCATGAAAGACAACGCAGGGTCAGACTCAAGAAAAGTGGCCAGCAGCCACGGAATAAATAAAACGATAAATCTTTCGAGATGGATCTTTTGCATTTCCTTATCCCATGTCTTGATTTTCTCCGGCCGGTAATTTATTTTCTATCGCCTCGGCAATATGCGTAAAATTCCAATCCTCAATCATCTGAGCTGATTTTTTCCCCATTTGCTCAAGGACATTTTTCGATCCTGTAAGTTTTTCGAGGCAGCCGGCCAGGTCATCCTTGTCCCCGCTTTTAAATATTGCTCCGTTAAATTCTTTTTTTACCAGGTCGGGTGCGCAGCCAACTTTATCCGAAACCAGCACCGCTCTGCCGCATGCCATAGCTTCGTTTACGGCCAAACCCCAGGTCTCGCTAAACGAAGGTAAGCAAAACAGGTCGCATGCCTGGTATAAAGCGGGCATGTACGACTGGTTTTTGAACCCGGTAAAATGAATATATTGACTTCGTGACGCCATATCCTTTAACACTGATTCTTCAGGGCCATTACCGGCCAGCAGCAGGTGCACATCCGGTTTATTCAGTCTGATAAAGGTCTCCAGCAACAGGGTTAAATTTTTCACCTGTTCAAATTTGCCGGCATACAAAACCAATATATCATCTTCGGAAAGGTCCAGGGATGTGCGTAAGTTGCGTGCTTCGGTATGATGATCCTGCATAAAGCGCCCGTTATCGATAGCATGGGGCGCAAAGCTCAGTTGCCCGTCTTTTAAACCGTATCTTTTATAGTACTCGTAATTATTGACACCGACATAAAAAGCATGGTCCACATGGCTGTATACCCATTTGAGAAAGATGGTTTTGATGAGTTTCCTGATCCCTTTCGGCTCGTTCAGCAGGGTAGAATCGCCCCTGAAATACACGGGTATCCGGCCTTTAAAAAACCGCATCGCCTTCAGGTGGCTTTGCCAGGCCCAACCGAATACCAGTACGGCATCTGCTTTCCAGTCCTGTATTTGCCGAATCAATCCGGGGTTTATAATGCCTTTATAATGATGCGAGCCTGGATCTGCCGCCGTGTTTTTTACCCAGGTATAGGGATAGCCGTCGAGCAGGGGGATATCCCAGCTTATGGCCGAACCGAACCCGGGGTCGTACTTTTTCACCGACCCCTCGCCCCAGGTATAAAAAACCATGATGCTGATCTTTTGCCTTTCATGCAACAGTTTGAAGACCGGCGCATAGTACTGAATAGGATGGGTGGTGATGATTGCGAGTTTCATGCCGGCACTTGATTGAACAGCAGGCATTGTCTGTGGGTCATATTGCGGGCCGAGTATTTTTCAATCGCTTCGGGTTGGTATGACGCAGTTTCAATTTGTCCTTCGGCAACCCCTTTCAGGAATTGATATATTTCCTTGTCGCAGCCTGTGCCATAGCCATAAGCATCTTTAACCCCGTATTCTTTCATAACATCCAGCGCCGGGCTTTGCGGGTTGAATATGGCTAGCAGCGGCTTGCCCGATAACAGGTAGGGATAGATCTTTGAAGCAGTATACTTCGGATCGTCAGAACCGGGGATAAAAAGCGCATCGGCCTGCTGCAGCGTAGCCAGCGTATGGTAATAGCTGATTCGGCCGGTTATTTCAACCATATTGCCGCTAATGCCGTATTCTTCAGCTACCGGCATAATGGTCGGTTTTCCGTGACCCGCAGGTGCATAGCTGGTGCCGATGAAATATAATTTTATCCTGCCGAATATATTGGGTTCGCTCTCAAGCCCCTTTTTAAAGGCTTTGAACAATTCTGAAACGGCATTTTGCATATCGGCGCCGCCTCGCCCGGCATAAACGATATTCACTTTTCCCGGATCAGGCAATCTTTCAAATTTTTGCTGATTGTCTTCGGCTATTTTTAGATCCGGTGCAAAGGCCCCAAAGGTTATAACAGCCGAGGGAATATCCTTTATTTCCCGGTATCGTTTCTTAAGGTCATTGATATAGCTTTCCGAAACGCTGATGAGGCCACTGACATGCCGCATGGCTTTGGGTTCCAAAAATTTGTGCAGCCGGTACGAGAGCCAGTATTTCGGGGGACGCTGAGCACGGGGCTTGTCCCGGTAGTAATCCGAATGCCAGGGGTCCTGCATATCTATTACGTAAGGCACACCAAATTTTCTTTTCCAGTAAGCCCCCAGGATGCAAACCGGGAACTCGGTGGTCGAAAAATAAACCAGGTCAAATTTTTTCTCTTTAAGCAGTCGGCTGACCTTTCGCTTGTAAAAAAACATGGAGCGGAGTGCAAGGCTACCCAGTCCAGCCATAGCCGTATACTTCCTGCTGAAGGCCTTTACGCGGTGTATGGTGATATCCGGCGGGACAGTTTGCAGTAACAGTTCATCTTTTGTTACTTTCGAATATACTGGGTCGACAGTAACTACCTCAGCTTCCCATCCAAATTCCTTAAAATAGGGTAAGCTCATGCGAACGCGCTGCATATCAGCTGCGTTCAATGGCGGAAAATGCGGTGAAATGATCAGAACCCTTTTTAATTCCAATGTTTATTTTGAATAAGCGGATGATTTTTCCTGATAAATAAAACATCCGTTTGCCATAAGGCTTTGTCAAGAGGCCTCCTGATAAACGAACAAATATCGTAAGGGATGAAACTGCGGTCGTCCATAAACCTGATGACCTCGGCAATCAATGGGCAGCCTTTGTTGATTTCTAACAGGGAAACCTCACACAAAATAAACTGAACGTTTCCTAATAGATTTGACGCGCCTTTCAGCACCTCAAGTTCATACCCTTGTACATCGAGCTTAATAAAATCTGGCGATCCCAGTTTATCCCGTTGTGCCAAAACAATATCGTCCAATGTTTCTGTTTTCCGGTTCTGCTTTTGGAAGTCATTACTTTTGTACTCTTCAAGCACACTGCTTACCGTGGAGTTTACATTAAAAACCACATCCTTTCCGGCTTCGGCGCCAAGCAGCCCGATATGAAAATAAGTGCCGGGCAGTTTTTGGATCACCCTGCTCAATACTTGTTCTTTTTCAACCTGCGCTTCGAGCATCAGAACCTTTGATGCGGGGAATATCTTCTTAAACATGGTGGTCCATTCACCATCATAAGCACCGGCATCTATTGCAAACCCGGCATCGAAGCCCAGTCTGTGTATGTTTTGCAATGACCATTCCATTGATGGAATATTGTGCCGGTTCTTGACTTCCCAAACCTTCTTTTCGGGCAGAGCGATCCGAATAATTTTATTTATGAGATTTTGCATGGATCAATTTTGTCTTCCAACTGTTACTGCTGATTTTTTCCCGTGCCTCTGTCCAGTTGCAAACCTCATCCACGATATCGTAGAATCCGTATTGTTCGGGCGGCAGGTTATTTTGTTCGATATCTTTTATGATCTCCGGCAGGCGTTCGTAAAAGCCCACTACGCGGAAAGGGGGGTGTAATGTCCATAATCCGTTGCCTCGCCCCAAAAAATCTATCCGTTTTAATCCATTTTTTTTGATATAGTCCGAAAGCAGCTCTTCAGGTAAATTGTACGGCGGGTTACCCATGATACGGGCCTTGACCATCTTCAAAGCTGAAGGTAATTTTTGACCGATTTTTTCTTTACCGAAAAATCTTTTATCGATCAGGAACGCACGCGTGCTCATCACCTTAAATTCAAAACAATAGTCATCATTCAGTTTAACCGCTCTGTTTTGGCCGATCAATATTTTATCAGGGTGCGGTGGGCCCGGCAAGGGTGAACAGGTCAGCAGAGACGGATCGGTTGCCAATAATTGAAGGGCTTCCTCAACCCATGTCTGAGATAAGCCCCCAAGAAAAATATCTGAATCCAGGTGCAGAATATAATCCGACCGGCAATTATAAAGTCCATAA
>DASZWG010000434.1:0-5233 GCA_035546675.1 Mucilaginibacter sp.
CTACTTTTACGGTCATTAATACATCACCCGCGCTTGTACCGCCTATCGCAGCAGGCAGTACGCTATGCCTTCCGGGCATGATCAACATTACGGTCACTAACGTCGATACGTCGAAAATGTTCCGTTTATATGACTCGCCTACCGATAGTATACCCATAGATTCGAGCGCGAAAGGTATTTTTTACAGGACTATAAACCAGACGACTGATTTTTATGTTTCGCGCGTAAGTAACGACTGCGAAAGCGACAGGACCAAGGTAACCGAAGTTGTAGTCGCATCTATCGATATTCCCAACGCATTTACGCCCAATAATGACGGCATTAATGATTATTGGGATATCAAAGGTATCGAAAAATTTCCAGGAGCTGATGTCAAGGTCTTTACGCGGGATGGGAAGCTGATCTATCATTCGGTAAATTATCCCGTCCCGTTCAATGGTACTTATAAAGGTTCCCTCGTCCCGCCAGGGGTCTACTATTATGTCATCGATGTCAAGCAGCCCATCTGTTACGGCAAAATATCGGGCAGCCTGACCATCATCCGCTAAGCCAGTTGCCGCAGGTACATTTGTATGGTATTCTCCAGGCCGTAATGCAGCGCATCACAGATCAGCGCATGGCCGATGCTCACTTCAAGCAAGCCGGGAATATTTTGAGCAAAGTACTTCAGGTTGTGCAGGTCGAGGTCGTGCCCGGCATTTATGCCTAAGCCAACCTTTTGAGCGGTTTCAGCCGCTTTGATATAAGGCTCAATGGCGGCTTCCGGGTTTTGATGATAGTGGCTGGCATAGCCTTCGGTGTACAGTTCAATACGATCGGTGCCGGTAGTAGCTGCGGCTTCGACCATTTCGGTCACCGGGTCGACAAATATAGATACCCTGATACCCGCGTTTTTGAACACTGCTATCATATCCTTCAGGTATTGCTGGTTTTTGATCGTATCCCAGCCATGGTTGGAGGTAAGCTGACCCAGGGCATCGGGAACCAGCGTTACCTGGTCGGGTTTGTTGGCCAGCACCAGGTCGATGAACTTCTGTTCCTGGCAATTACCTTCGATGTTAAATTCGGTGGTAACGATCTTTTTTAATTCAAAAACATCGTTATAGCGGATGTGCCTTTCATCTGGCCGGGGGTGAACGGTGATACCCTGCGCCCCGAAGCGTTCGCAATCTTTGGCCACCTGCAGCAGGTCGGGGTTGTTGCCCCCCCGCGAGTTGCGCAGCGTGGCGATCTTGTTGATATTTACGGATAAGCGGGTCATGGCAAACAATTCAGGCAATAAATATCACGATTACTTGTTTAAGATGTCAAACAATTTTCTGATTGCTTTATTTTTGATGCGATCATGACCAAAGTATTTAAGCCCCTGTTTATAACAAGTTTGATAGTCCTGTCAGGCCTTGCCTGCCGCGCTCAGCCCGATTTTCTGAATATAAGCCACTATCGCGTTTATTACGGATGGGCGCATCATTACCCGCAGGATTGGGCCATACTAAGGCGTTTTGACGACAGGGGTAAGGATTACCTGTTGTTGCTGAACCCGCAGACCCTGCAAAGCAAAGTTGATGAGGCCGGTTTTTACCAGGTAAAGCAGATGACGCTTGACGGCATGCGTTCCTTTTTTAAAAATACGCCTTACGAGCGTGCAGTCCGTAAGGTTGAGAAGCAATCGGTAGTAATACAGGATGCGGGTATCGAACGCGGGTTACCTACCGAGACGGGCATCAGCCTGACGGCCGATCTCTGCCCCTCGCACAAGCCGCTCGACCGCAGGATATTTACCGGTATGATCAGCGAATTCAAACGGGTTGAAAGACCGGTGCCGGTAGCGCTTTCGGTAAGCGGGTTATGGATGCTGAAACACGTGCCCGACCTGCAATGGCTGAAAAAATTGCGTGATAGCGGCGAGATCAGGATAACCTGGGTGAATCATTCCTTCAATCACCGGGTAAGCAAAACGGCCCCGCTGAAGCAAAACTTCCTGCTCGAGCCCGGCACAGACCTGGATTACGAGGTACTGGCCACCGAAAAGCTGATGCTCAGGAACGGCCTGGTTCCGTCGGCGTTTTTTCGCTTCCCGGGGCTGGTGTCCGACCAGCAACTGGTATACAAGATCACGGATTACGGCCTGATACCCATCGGCTCGGATGCCTGGCTGGCCAAAGGTCAGCGAGCGCACGACGGCAGCATCGTACTGATACACGGTAACGGCAACGAGCCTTTGGGCGTGGAGGACTTTATCCGGCTCCTGCGATCCAAAACCCGGCAGATCGCCAAAAAGCAATGGCTGCTGTACGACCTGAGCAGTACCGTGGAAGAAGCGGCCGAATAGGGCGGTACACAGAGCATTCACGCTCAGGTGTCTCTCCACGTATTCCGATACAAAATAGCCTGATCCTGAGCATTATTCCCGGTACACTACCCCTCAAAATTTGAGAGATTTATTCATTCTGTGTAAAAATTGCAGTTAAGTGATTATAAAACAGGCAATTAAATAACTGCGGACGTTTACACAATATATCATGCTTTTCTGCCCGAAAATCACGAAAACTACACTTTCAAATCACTTTTGGACACTTTTGCGCAGTTTGAGGCAAGTTTTTGACGCCAAAACCGGCTTAGTGTGCCGGATTTCCTGAGAGACTTTTCAGCAGGTTCCCGGATCCCGGTACACGATGGGATAATAGGAAACTGAAAACGCTAATATTCAGTTCCAATTGTCTTATTATGCAGTGCTTTTTGATAAAAGTTTTCAATATTAGTATTCATTAAACAACTAAATTATGTTTGGGCTCTTTGTTAATATATCTTTTAAATATTCTATGCTATACGGTGGATTTTTCTTATGTAACATTGCATGACAATTTGGACATACTGGCCTCAAATCACGTATAGGATCAGTTTCATGACCTTTGCCAATGTTGGACAATTGATTCAAATGGTGGACGTGAATAAACCCCTCTCCGATTTCTCCGAAATAATTTTTGAAGTTAAACCCACATACAGAACATGAACATCCATAATGTTGAATACAAATCTTTCTAGCGTACACATTCCTTTCATAAGCAGTTTGAGTAATTTGATATGATGCTCCTTCTATGATTAATTTCTCTTTCTTATCCACGAAGGAAACGGGATTTTTAAGTTTAATGAAATCAAACCATTCTTTTTCAAGGTCGCTCACTATTTCTGATTTAATTTGAATACCTGATGATTGTGGTGTCCATTGCTGTTCGGGAAATCTTGTTTTCAGAAAGGCAACAGTAAGTATTGGATTATGTGTCGGGTTGATTAGAATATCTAATTCGATTGTTACTCTAGGAACCAGTTTATCTTTATCGCCCCAGTGCTGTAACAACTTAGGCTCGGAAACAATATATCCTGAAGCAAATAATCCTTTGCGTTCTGTACCGACTTGAACAATAAAAGCCCTATCACCTAAGCGAACTTTTTTATGACTTTGGATACTCCAAATCACAGTCGATCTCCCGGTTAGTTGTAGTTCATTTATTTTTTGGTCGATCTCATTAAATTCCCAATTATGCGGATTCCATGCGAACAAGAATGTGCAATTACTCCTATCTAGAAGTCTAATTCTTGACTTGTCAGATTCATCTTTATATATTTCCCATATACCATGTATTAGTGGATTATATTTGGTTACCCTGCCTCTGCTTAAATAAAATAAAATATCGTAGCAGGAGTCACTATTTGATAGTCTCGTATTTTTATTCTCATTATAATGAATTCGTGAATTATGATTAACAGTAACCGCAATAATTTGAGCCGTTATAGTGTTTTGATTAACATCGTTCCATTTCTCATTGATGTATTCTTTAATTTCAGCATAAGTCAATTCGCCCTCTAAATGATCGACAACATCTTTTATCATCCGCCATACAGGTATAGGTTCCATTTAATACTTATTTTTAATAAAAATACCATTAAAACTGAACATTAGTATTAATAAAAAAGCACCACCGCAGGGCGGTGCTTTTTAAACAGAAAGCAAGGGCTTTGTACTTTAGCTATTCAAATTCTCATCGGATTAATAATTTCTAATCCGCCTATGTTAGCAAAATCTCTTTCGTTACCGGTAACAAGGACATATTCGTTGGCCAATGCTGTAGCTGCAATAATAGCATCCGGCGTTTTTATTCTTTTACCTTTACGCAGCGATACACACCTGGAAATAACTTCCGAATCGATTTCCATTATAACACTATCAGCAATAAAATTCTTAACCTTTTGTTCGGTGGCAGCACCTGCATCCCAGCAAAGAAGTTCTATCTGTGTAATAACAGAAATATGAGGGATGGCATCGATAATATCATCCAAAAATGCCGTGCCCTTTGCAGAAAACGAAGCAGACAAATAATCAGATACTACATTGGTATCAATCAGATATTGTCCCATTCACTGCGCATTTTTTTAATGTGCTCATTCAGTTTTAGCCCCTCTTCTTTGCTGATCGCACCCTTGTATTTTTCAGATAGTTTAGGACTGCCGGGGGAAACATTTTCCTTGATCACCCTGATCAGGTGCAATTCTTCTAATTCATGAAGGAGTTTGAGCGCCTTCTGATTGGTGAGCTGTATCAGTAATGTATTCATATTTTACAACGATGATGTATTTATTGCTAAATTAATTAATTCTAAACAAAAAAGCACCGCCTTCTGGCAGTGCTTTCAATATCTTCTGACTCAAAACTCAGAACTTAAGACTCAAGACTTAATACCTGTAGTATTCCGGCTTGAACGGCCCGCTTACGGATACGCCGATGTATTCGGCCTGGTGCGGGTCGAGTTCTTCCAGCTCCACGCCGATCTTGGCCAGGTGCAGCCGGGCAACCTTTTCGTCCAGGTGTTTGGGCAGGGTATAGACCTTGTTCTCGTATTTGTCGCCATGGTTCCACAGCTCCAATTGCGCCAGTGTCTGGTTGGTGAAAGAGTTGCTCATCACAAAGCTGGGGTGACCGGTAGCGCAGCCCAGGTTTACCAAACGGCCCTCGGCTAATACGATCAGGTCTTTACCGTCGATGGTATATTTATCCACCTGCGGTTTGATCTCGACCTTGGTGTGCCCGTAATTCGTGTTCAGCCAGGCCATATCGATCTCGTTATCGAAGTGGCCGATGTTGCAAACGATGGCTTTATCCTTCAAAGCACGGAAATGCTGCTCGCGAACAATGTCACAGTTACCCGTAGCGGTCACTACGATGTCGGCTTCAGCA
>DASZWG010000435.1:0-5585 GCA_035546675.1 Mucilaginibacter sp.
ATTTAATCTCTTTACGGACTTTCTTTAAACAAAATAATATCCCCAATGAATTTAAGGGAGCTTTGATTTTGAACAAAGAGGATTTGTTGAAACTTTCCCGGGATTTAATCTCATATCCAATCGCCGTCTTTAGCAAAAAGGGCATTTTTTATAGAGATTTGGATATTTCACATAGTAAATTACAGTTCATTATAAAAATATCCGGTCACTTGTGCATTGACTTATTGAGTACGAATAAGGAGCTTTTGCGAAAAATAGTTCAAGAAAATTCCACTGATGTTTTTAATATAAAAGAATATCGAGGCACCTCATTATGGTAGACAGTTTCACCCTACTGGTCCCGCTCTCCGGCAGGAAAATAGCTTAGTGTACCTGCGCTGAAAATACCCCGAAAAGTCCTTAAAGAATTACCATACACTAAGCCGGTTTTGGCGGATAAAACTTGCCGCAAACTGTTCAAAAGTGTTCTGAAAGTGATCAAAAGTGTCGTTTTCGTGATTTATGGGCAAAAACAGGTGCTATTTTATGTAAGCGCCGGCAACACATTAACTACCTGTTTTACAGTAACTTAAGCGCTATTTTTACACGGAATGAATAAAGCTCTCAAATTTTGAGGCATAGTGTAAACAGCAAAAAACTGTAATTGAACAGGTTAAGCGCTCAAACATGCTTGGGAGAGGCCTGAGCGTGAACGATGGTGTATGGCGCTGTTACTGGGGCTATTCAATTACCATCTCCGGTATCTCACCCTCAATGATCAGCTTCCCGGCCGTGGCATTTTTGATCTGGTCCACGCTTACGCCCGGCGCGCGTTCCAGCAATTTGAAGCCGCCTTGCGGCAGCACATCCAGCACCGCCATTTCGGTAACGATCTTCTTCACACAGCGAACGCCGGTAAGCGGTAAGGTGCACTTCGGCAGCAGCTTGGATTCGCCCGCCTTGTTCACATGCTGCATGGCCACGATGATGTTATCGGCCGAGGCGACCAGGTCCATCGCGCCGCCCATGCCTTTTACCATCCTGCCCGGTATCTTCCAGTTGGCAATGTCGCCGTTTTCCGATACCTCCATCGCCCCCAGCACCGTCAGGTTCACCTTTTTGGCGCGGATCATGCCGAAGCTCATGGCCGAATCAAAGATCACCGAACCAGGCAGCATGGTGATGGTTTGTTTCCCGGCGTTGATCAGGTCGGCGTCTTCTTCGCCCTCATAAGGGAAAGGCCCCATGCCCAGTATCCCGTTCTCGGATTGCAGCACCACATCCATGCCCGCGGGAATGTAATTGGCAACCAGCGTAGGTATGCCTATCCCGAGATTGACGTAATAACCGTCCCTCAACTCCTTAGCAATACGTTTGGCTATGCCTTGTTTATCTAACATCGGTCACCTCTCTTTTCCTGGTTGTCCGCTGCTCTATCCGCTTTTCGTAATTGGAACCCTGGAATATCCGGTGCACATAGATACCCGGCGTATGGATGTGATCCGGGTCCAGTTCGCCCGGTTCCACCAGTTCCTCTACCTCGGCAATCGTGACTTTCCCAGCCATGGCCATCACCGGGTTGAAATTGCGGGCGGTAGCCCGGAAAACCAGGTTGCCCATCGTATCCCCTTTCCATGCCTTCACGATGGCAAAATCGGCATCGAAAGCCATTTCCACCAAATATTCCTTCCCGTTAAAATTGCGCGTTTCCTTCCCTTCGGCTACTTCCGTACCGATGCCCGCTGGGGTGAAGATCGCCGGCATGCCGTAGCCGGCCGCAAGGCAGCGTGTAGCAAGGGTTCCCTGGGGGATGAGCTCGACTTCGAGCTCACCGGTAAGCATCTGCCGTTCAAATTCATCGTTTTCGCCAACGTAGGATGAGATCATTTTCTTTACCTGCCGCTTCTGCAGCATCAGCCCAATACCGAAATCATCCACACCGGCATTGTTGGAAATGCAGGTAAGCGCCTTCACTCCTTTCCTCACCAAAGCGGCAATGCAATTTTCGGGTATTCCGCACAAGCCGAATCCGCCCAGCATCAACGTCATGCCATCCCGGACATCCCGGATAGCCTCATCGGCATCTTTTACGACTTTATTCATTGAAATATAATTGGCCGTTCAAAAATAGCAGGATTTATTGACGGATTACAATCGCGTCACCATTTGACATGCTCATCGATGAATTTGATCAGCACATCCGCCATATCCTGCTGCTCTTTTTTATTAGGATGGCCCGGCGTGTTTTTATAGGGGAAGAAACAGGTATAGATCTGTTTGTCCCTTAGCTCGGATACGGCTTTTTCGATATATCCGGGCCATGGTGAACCTTCTTTAGTCGCATCCATACTGCCAAGCGTACAAATGATTTGAGCTTTAGGGTACTTGCTGCGGATGCTTTTTACAAAATCCTTATAGGCTCGTACGATCTGATCATCCGTCGGCGGTTTATCGCCGAAACGCGCCTTAAATTGCGGGTTATCGGGCAGTTTGACTATCCATGAATCATTCTGGAATAAATTAATAACAACGACATTCGGGGTGTATTTTGAAAAATCCCATTTACTATCGGGGTCGGTCGCATCCAGGCGATCATATAATTCGGGCATAATAAGCGGGTCCCAGCTCACCATAATACCTATACCGCTGCGGGATGTATTGTGAAAATCGGCGCCGAAATGACGGGCTGTAATGGCAGCATAGCTTAAATAACCGTCTTCGTAGGGGCTGGTTCCCCTGTCCTTGCCCGTAGTGTCGAGTACCGCATAGGCACAGGTTATGGAATTACCGAAAAATTCCATTTTCCGTTTATTGGGCGGGGGCGGAGGCAAAATGCCGGAGTTCCTGTCGAGCACAAACTGGTAAAACCAGGTTTTTCCCATCGCCCATTCGGTGCGCTTAAATAATTCGAGCGTGTGATCGCCTGCCGGCAGACCCTCGGCGAGTGTATATTGTTTTTGTATGCTATCGGGGTGAATGACTTTGGTTACCTTACCATCCACGATCACGTCGATGTAATTGTACCCATGCTCGTCGCGCAGCGTGCCTTTCACCCCGGTTCCATGAAAATTGATCGTAAGCGAGGTGCCCGACCAGGAAAGTTCGGCCGCTTCATCCTGCATAGCAACACGGCCAACATACTTGATGTGTGTGTCATGGCTGGTAACAACAACGGTTTGACCAAAACCGGCCGTACTTGTCAGCACGGCCAGGAACAGCAACAGGAGCTTATTTCTCATAACAGGTTTATGTTTATTTCAAATATACATAAGTTATGCCGTCGCCGCCACGGTCAGCATGCTCATCTTCCATCCGATCAACGGCATCGTATTTTTTCAGATATTCGCGTATCAATTTACGCAAAATTCCGTCACCCTTGCCATGAATGATCTTCAAACTGCTGAAACCCATCATCAGCGCCCGGTCAAGCAGTTTTTCGATCTCGTAAATAGCCTCATCGCCCCTCTTCCCGCGCACGTCAATTTCTGGACTAAAGCCCGCCAGGTCATTGGTTTGTGCGCCGAAGCTTCTCCTGACCTCTTTGGGGACTTCTTTCTTTGACACTCGCTGTACCTTATTCTTTTTGGTTACCGTCCGCAGGTCGCCGATAGCAATGATCACATTATCCTTTGCAATTTCCATTACCTGCCCAGTAGTGCCCGAGTCGTTCAGCCTGACCCAGTCGCCGGGCTTAAGGTCCTCCTGCTGCTGCGCAGGTTTTGGTTTGTCGGACTCCACAGTGTTTTTTTCCAGTTCGCGATTCAGATTTTCGCGCAACCGGCGGGTTTTTTCCTTATCGGCATTGCTGCTTTTAATATCTGCAATGGTATTCTCGACCAGCTTGTTCGCATTCAGTATGATATTCTTCGCCTCCTGTTTTGCCTCGCGGATCAATACTTTTTTGTTTTCCTCGAGATAATTCTTCAGTTGCTCATTTTCGGACAATAGCGCGTTGACCCTGTTTTGCTGCTTCTCGAGTTTAACTTTCGTATCGAAAATCTCCTTCTTTTCCCGCTCCAAATCAACCAAAAGTGAGTCTATCTTTTTCTGATTGACCCCTATTTTATTCTTCGCCAGGCTGAGTACCTGCTGCGGCAAACCGATCTTTTGTGCTATCTCAAATGCATAGGAACTTCCCGGCTTGCCCACCTCAAGGATGTACAAGGGCCGCATTTCCACGTTATCGAACAGCATCGAAGCATTTTCGATGCCGGGAGTATTGCCGGCAAATACTTTCAGGTTAGAATAGTGGGTGGTCACCACTCCTTTTATCCGCTTGTTATTCAGGTTCTCCAGCACGGCCTCGGCAATAGGTCCGCCGAATTGCGGATCGGTACCGGTTCCAAACTCGTCGATCAGCACCAGCGTTTTGGCATTGGCCGTTTCGACAAAGTATTTCATTTTGGATAAATGGGCGCTATAAGTGCTCAGGTCGCTTTCGATAGACTGATCGTCGCCGATAT
Source organism: Mucilaginibacter sp. (assembly GCA_035546675.1). Classification (GTDB taxonomy): domain Bacteria; phylum Bacteroidota; class Bacteroidia; order Sphingobacteriales; family Sphingobacteriaceae; genus Mucilaginibacter. The sequence goes on from DASZWG010000435.1 coordinate 4,443, forward strand.
CCACAAATATCTGCCTGAACATCCCTACAACCGAATTATCGGCAGCGGGTATCAGCAGGCCGGCCTGCACCATCATCTGGAGCAAACCCACGGTTTTCAGGCAGACGGATTTACCCCCTGCATTGGGACCCGATACCACAATGATCCTTGCCGATTCATCGATGGTGATATTGAGCGGCACTACCGTTTTTTTCTCCTCTTTAAAGCTCAGCAGCAGCAAAGGGTGCCTTGCGTTCAGCAATTTGACTGATGGTTCATTGACCAGTGTAGGCATTTCCGCTTCAATATCGATAGCGAAAAGCGCTTTAGCCCGCACAAAATCGATCTTGGTAAGCAGGCCATGATAGGATAATAAAAGCGGTATATAAGGACGCAGGTCATCGGTAAGCGCAGTCAGTATCCTGACGATCTCGCGCCGACGCTCAAATTCCAGATCACGGATATCGTTGTTAAGGGCGAATACTTCTTCAGGTTCGATATAAACCGTCTGCCCCGACGAAGATTCATCATGAATAAAGCCCCTGAGCTTACGTTTATTCTCGGCAAGCAAGGGGATGCAAAGCCGGCCATCGCGTATGGTCAATGAACCGTCGGCGGTCCAGCCGCTGGCTGCCGCATTTTTGAATATCTGGTCTATTTTCCGCCGGGCCTCGTGCTCTGCTTTTGCAATGGCGGCGCTGATGGAAGCTAATTCGCGTGAGGCGTTCGGCCTGATCTTCCCTTTTTGGTCGATTACGAGATCGATCTTTTTCAGGATAGCCGTTTCAATGGGCAAATGCTCAAAAAGCGCTTCGAGGTTTGGATATTGCCCTTCGCGCTCGTTAAAATAAGCGATCACCGCAAAAACTGTCGATAGCGACAAATAGACCTGGTAAAATTCATCCTCGGTCAGGAAAGCACCTTCGATCTTCGCCTTGTTTGCCAGCGACTTGACGTCAAAAAAATGATGGATGGGTAAAGCTGCGTCATTCAGCAGAATATTCCTGAACTCATTCGCCTGCGACAAGAACTTCTGTACCTGGTCAAAGTGGCTCATCACCTGCATCTTATCCACCATCTGCCGGCCCATTTCGCTCAGGCAGTGCACCTTGATCAGTTCTTTGATCTCGGTAAAACCAAGCTTATCGGCACTATTTAATGGGT
>DASZWG010000436.1:0-9573 GCA_035546675.1 Mucilaginibacter sp.
CTCGTAATCTTTTATGAAATAGGGGTTCACGCCGAGCTCACGGGCAACATTCTGCGGTGATTTGTCCTTTACATAATGATACAGCAGCACTTTGCTGAAAAAATTATTCAGGTTGCCCAATACCAATACAATAGGATTGGCCTTAGGGTTGGCCTCAAAATAATTTATGATCTGGTTGACTTTAAATGGGTCTTTCCTGCTCAGTGCTGATTGCAGCTCAAAAACATTATATTCCTTACTGATGCCGATGTTATCCTGTACCTGCTGTACGGTAACAGGTTGGGCTGCCGTTACATTCAGCATAAGCTTGTCCAGTTCATTAGCTATTTTAGAAAGATCATTCCCCAGGTACTCAGCCATCATAACCGAAGCCTGCTGATCGATATGATATCCCTTTGCCTTCACATAATCAGCTATCCAGTCAGGCAATTTATTATCATACAGCGGATTGGATTCAAATACCACCCCGTTCTTTTCAATAGCCTTGTAGGTTTTCTTACGCTTATCGAATTTGCCGTATTTGTAACAGAACATTAGCACAGTTCCGGGCAGGGGCTTTTCTAAATAGTTTAATAAAGGATCGATACCCTTTTGCGTAGCATCCTCTTTACCCCATTTCATATCCTGCGCCTCTTTCACCAGCACCAGTTGGTAGTCCGACATCATCGGGTAACGTTTAGCCGCATTCAGCACCGCCATGATGTCTGTATCCTTGCCATAAAACACGGTTTGATTGAATCCTTTCTCAGCATCCGATAAAAACTTATGCTCGGCATAATTACTAACCAGATCGATAAAATAAGGTTCCTCGCCATGTAAAAGGTACAATGGCTTTACCTTACGCTCTTTAATATCTTTAATGATTTCGTTGGCGGTCATCCGGTCAAAAATATAAATTTTATGTTCATTGGGTAAGGAGCATCGCTTGAAAAACAGCCGGATCGCCGGACCGCTTTTTTCAAACTGAATAAGCTAACTTTGGACAATGCTGCAGCCGCTCCAATTGCCGCCCTACCCTTTTAAGATCATCGAACAGGATGGAAAATTTACCTTGTTTGACGAGATCAGGAAAAAGCATATTATCCTGACGCCGGAGGAGTGGGTAAGACAGCATTTTGTACAATATTTAATCAATCAGAAAGGGTATCCCAAAACGCTTATACGGCTCGAAGGCGGTTTAAAACTAAACGGCATGCCTAAACGGAGCGATATCTTAGTTTTTAATCCGCATGGCGATCGGATATTGCTGGTAGAATGCAAAGCCCCTTCGGTGCAGATCACACAGAAAGTATTCGACCAGGTAGCGCGCTACAACATGGTGCATAAAGTATCGCTGCTGGCTGTTAGTAACGGGCTTAAGCACTATTATTGCCGGATAGACCACAAAAATGGTGCGTACCAATTCGTTGAGGAACTCCCGGCTTATTCAGAAATATACTATTAAGAAATCGATACGATCAGGTTTTGCATCTTTTCTTTCAGTTCATCAGGCTTGAATGGCTTTGAGACATAATCGTTCATGCCTGAATTGAATACCCGTTCCTTGATATCGAACAGAGCGGAGGCCGTTAATGCTATGATCGGGATATTTGCTTTCTTCGGGTCGCGCATTTTGCGGATCTCAACCGTTGCATCAAAACCGTTCAATACCGGCATTTGCAGGTCCATCAGGATAATATCGAAATTGCCATACTGCACCAGTTCTATCGCACGTTCGCCGTTCTCAGCTATCGTAGGTGTAATTCCCCATTTAGAGAATAATTTTTTCATCAGCATCACGTTCACCATGTTATCCTCTGCGATCAGCACCCGCAAATTGCTCAACCCATCGATACCCTGTGTTGACGGCTGTTTCTCTTCGTGAACCGGTACCGTTTCTGTCGATACCGGGAATTCCATGTTGAACGAAAACTCCGATCCTGCCCCGGGTTCGCTGCTTACCACCATATGCAAGCCCTGCAGTTCGAGCAAACGCTTTACAATGGCCAAACCCAGTCCTGTGCCACCATATTGGCGCGTGGTCGAAATAGATTCCTGCGTGAAAGGTTCAAATATGACTTCCTGGTTTTCTTTTGCGATACCTATCCCTGTATCCTTGACCGAAAAATTCACAGTCACAATGTTATGACGGTCTTCGAGACAAACTGCCTTAACCCATATCGTTCCCTGGTGGGTGAACTTGATGGCATTGCTGACCAGGTTGAAAATGATCTGCGATAAGCGTGTCGGATCGCCAAAAACGATCTTATTTTTCAGAACATGGTCTATGGTGAGCTTAAATTCGAGTCCCTTCTCTTCGGCCTTGAGTTTTTGCCCGCCGCAAACATTTTGCATCAGGTCGGGTAGGTTGAAGCTGATATTATCGAACACGATCTTACCTGCTTCGATCTTATTAAAATCCAGCACATCGTTTACGAGGGCGAGGAGGTTGTTAGCAGAAAATTTTAAGATATCCAGGTTATCCTTCTGGTCGGCCCTGGGGTTACCCATGATGAGCAAATTGCTCATACCGATAACGGCATTTAAAGGTGTCCTGATCTCGTGCGACATGATAGAGAGAAACTCCGACTTGGCCTGTGCCGATTTTTCAGCTTTCTCTATTGTTTTTTCCAGTTCTTCATTCAATGCACCCCTTTCTTCAGCAGTCGCCTGGTGTTGCTTGATCGTTCTGATAAAAGCCACATAAAAGTGATTCAGCATAAAAATGATCAGGGCAAAGTTGGCACAAATCGCGATGATGACGGTAGAGTTATCAATAACCCTTGGTTTTATCCCGATGAAGTAATTGTTATCATATTCGAGCACCATGAATAACAGTATCGGTATGAGGTTTACCAGCGAATAAAACAATCCGCAGGTTTGCCCGAGCATATAAAAGCTGAATATGATGATCAGCAGTACGATCTGTGCGGTAACGATATCGACATTCTGCAGGATAACAAAAACATTGCAGAGGTTGACCATAGTAGCCAGAACGAGCAGAATATGTGATATAATCCCCCATCGCGGCCTGAAAGTCAAATATTTGAAGAGAATAATGAGGCTAAGTAAAAGGACACAGGTTGTGGAGCCTAACAGGTACTGATGATCGAGAAAAATATTGACCGCCAGTATAGCAATTGCCAGCATGGCAAGCCATAGCCCGTAATATAAAAGGCGAATGCGAGCCTTGTCGAGGGTCGATTGCCCCTTGGTTAATATCTTATTGATCGAAAAATTGAAGAAACCGACGTCCTTATTCATTTTCAGGGTATTAAAGCCGCACTCCCTAAGTAAACTTAAAAATACAACGCATCAGTTATATCGTAAGTATTATTTTTCAAGAATGGCACCTTTTATACACAATTAGCCTGCCAAACCCCTGAGGTTTTCGTCTATAGCTTTCAATTTGGCTTCTGCGTCGGCTTTTTTCTTCAGCTCATTTTCGATGATCTCGGGCTTTGCGTTTTGCATGAAACGCTCATTCCCTAATTTTGCTTCAACTGATCTTAAAAATCCCTGCAAATATTCTTTTTCCTTAAGCAGGCGTTCCCTTTCGGCCGCGGGATCGTTATTTTCGTTCAGCGGCACATAAAATTCATCCTGCGAGATCACAAAACCTGCTACACCTGCGATCCTTTGAGCCACAGGAGTAAATTCGCTGATGTTAGCCATCCGTGTAATAATACCGTTGTAAATACTGTAATCTGTTCCGGAATTTGCCCTTACGGATAATTTAAGCGCCTGCTTGGGAGATATTTGTTTATTGTTGCGGGTGTTCCGTATTTCTGTGATTACTTGTTTAACTGATTCTACGCCTCGCAGTAATTGTGTATCAATTTGCCCGATTTCCGGCATTTTTGCAACAATACAGCAGTCTTTCGCTGCTCGCTCGCCAAAAACTTCGGCATCATGCCAAAGCTCCTCTGTAATAAAAGGCATGAATGGATGCAGTATCTTCAGCACATCTTCAAAGAAAGATACGGTACTGTCATAAGTCTCCTTGTCTACCGGCTGCCCAAAATCGGGTTTGATCATCTCCAGGTACCAGGAGCAGAAATCGTCCCAAACTAATTTGTAAGTCGCCATCAGCGCTTCCGATAACCGATACTGTGCAAAATTGCTTTCTATATCGGCCAAAGCTTCGCTGAACCGGCTGCCAAACCAGGCGATCGCGGTCTCGTTCCTGTTCACAGTGTTGTCGTCTACCTTCCAGCCTTTAACCAGTCTGAAGGCATTCCATACCTTATTGGCAAAGTTCCTTCCCTGTTCGCAATGCTTCTCATCGAACATAAGGTCATTTCCGGCGGGCGATGATAACAGCATACCTACCCTAACCCCGTCTGCACCATATTTTTCGATCAATTCAAGCGGATCGGGTGAGTTGCCCAGCGATTTGGACATTTTTCGGCCGATCTTATCACGTACGATGCCCGTGAGGTATACATTCCTGAACGGCACTTCGCCCCTGAACTCATGGCCGGCCATGATCATCCTGGCAACCCAAAAGAAAAGAATTTCAGGAGCGGTAACCAGGTCATTTGTAGGGTAATAATAGTTGATGTCTGAATTGTTAGGATCTTTGAACCCGTCGAATACCGAAATAGGCCACAACCAGGATGAAAACCAGGTGTCCACCACGTCCTCATCCTGCTTCAGATTTCGAGATTCGAAATTAGAAATTAGAAATTGTTCTTCCGCTTCCTTTTGGGTCTTAGCCACAACCCAATTCCCTTTCTCGTTATACCATGCAGGTATCCGCTGCCCCCACCACAACTGCCGGCTGATACACCAGTCCTTCACGTTCTCCATCCAGTAGCGGTAGGTATTGATGAATTTGTCGGGGATCAATTTAATATCACCCTTCAGCACCGAATCCAGGGCCGGCCTGGCCATTTCATCCATTTTGCAAAACCACTGCATTGAAAGCTTAGGCTCGATCACCGCATCCGTACGCTCCGAAAATCCGATCTGCGATTTATAGTCCTCAGTCTTTTCCAAAGCCCCCGCTTCTCCCAGCAAAGGAATGATCTTCTTCCGCGCCGCAAAGCGATCCTCGCCCACGAGTACCTGCGCCTTCTCATTCAGCGTTCCGTCGTCATTCAGAATATCAATAACCGGAAGCTGGTGCTTCTGGCCAAGTTCGTAGTCGTTCAGGTCGTGTGCCGGGGTTACTTTCAGGCATCCGGTACCGAACTCCATATCCACATACTCATCCAGGATGATAGGTATCTCGCGGTTTATCAGGGGTATAATTGCCTTCTTGCCATGCAAGTGTTTGTATCGTTCATCATTCGGATTGATGCAAACCGCTGTATCGGCCATGATGGTTTCGGGACGGGTGGTGGCTATGGTTAAATGGTCAATAGTCAATAGTGAATGATGAATATTTGAATTCTTATTCGCCATTGACAATTCACTATTCACAACTTTATAGCGTATGTAATACAGCTTTTGATTAACCTCTTTACGGATAACTTCTTCATCAGAAACGGCAGTCTTCCCCTGGGGGTCCCAGTTCACCATACGTATGCCGCGATATATCCAACCCTTTTTGTAAAGGTGAATAAAGGTGTCGGTAACTGCGTCAGACAGATCGGCATCCATTGTAAAGCGGGTGCGATCCCAATCGCAAGATGCACCAAGTTTCTTTAACTGCTCCAGGATAATGCCGCCATATTTATTTTTCCACTCCCAGGCATATTCCATGAACTTCTCTCGGCCGATATCCTTCTTATTGATCCCCCTCTCTTTCAGCATGGCCACTACCTTAGCTTCGGTAGCAATGCTGGCATGATCGGTTCCCGGGACCCAGCAGGCATTCTTACCTTTCATCCGGGCACGACGTATCAGCACATCCTGTATTGTATTGTTCAGCATGTGGCCCATGTGCAGCACGCCGGTAACATTTGGCGGGGGAATGACAATGGTATACGGCTCACGCTCGTCGGGCACTGACCTGAAAAAATTATTTTCGAGCCAGTAACTGTACCATTTATCTTCTGCTTCTTTCGGCTGATACTTAGTAGGAATACTCATAGCCCGCAAAAATAGGCAATTTGGTTCATAGTAGATGTGGTTCATAGTTCATGACCGCATCACTATACATGATCTATGAACCATGAACTATCTGCCATAATATCACAATATCGTTACAATTGATATCCATTCATCCCGATTATCTAAATTCATCCGTTTCTCAAATAATTAATATGAAAATTAAACTTTCAGGTGCGCTGCTCGCCGGGGCAGCGCTGGTAACTGTTGCCGCATTCACACCATATCATGGCAAAAAGGCCGAAAACGGCCCCCCAGCAAAATTTATCGACCCCGCCAACATGGACCTCTCGGTAAAACCCGGCGATAACTTTTTTGAATATGCCAACGGGACCTGGATGAAGGACCATCCCATACCTGCCAAAGAAACCCGCTGGGGCAGTTTTAACATCCTTCACCAGGAAAATCTCGACAGATTGATCGGCCTGCTAAGGGAAGTTAGCAAAACCCCCGGCCTGCCCAAAGGCAGTCTGAAGCAGCGCGTAGGCGATCTGTATGCCAGCGGGATGGACAGCGTAGCGATCGAAAAAAGAGGCTATACTCCTATCAAACCCGATCTGGAACGGATCGCTAAGATCACCGATCTGAACGGTGTGATTGACGAAATGATCCACGAACGTGTATACGGTGATGCCAGCCCGCTTTTTGGTTCGGGCGTAGGCGCCGACTCGAAACATCCTACTGTTAATATTGTACAATTCAGGCAGGGCGGTACGAGTTTGCCCGACAGGGACTATTACTTAAAAAATAATCCCCGCAATGAAAAAATAAAGAATGCCTATGATAAATACATCGTCACGCTATTCACACTTACCGGCACCAGCCCCGAACAGGCTGAAAAGAATGCTGCAACGATATGGACCATCGAATCGGCATTAGCCAAAGCGCAACTGAGCCGGGTGGAGATGCGCGACCCTGACAAAACCTACCATAAGTTTGCTGTAAGTGATTTCGACAAGACGACTCCACATCTCAACTGGTCGCAAATACTGCCGATGATGAAGCTGAATGGTGTTGATACCGTGATCGTAGCACAACCGGATTTCTTTAAAGCGGCCGATGCCCTGCTCGCTTCGACCCCCGTTGACGACTGGAAAGTGTACCTTGACTGGAACATATTGAAAGGATCCGCTTCGGCTTTAAGCTCGCCGTTTGTAAAAGCAGGCTTTGAATTTGGCAGCACCTTGACGGGTCAAAAAGTACAGGCCCCGCGCGACGAGCGGATGTCGGGCATGGTGGATGGAAGCATTGGCGAATTGCTGGGTCAGCTTTATGTTGCAAAATACTTTACCCCTGCTGCCAAGCAATACATGGTAAACCTTGTGAATAATCTGAAAGGCGTATTGGCCGACCGTATTAAACGCCTCGACTGGATGAGCGAAGCCACTAAGGAGCACGCATTGAAAAAACTGAATGCTTTTACAGTAAAGATCGGGTACCCTGATAAATGGCAAACTTATGCCGGGCTGATTATCGACCGTCACGATTACTATGGTAACCTGAAACGAATTGCAAGGTGGAGATACAACTACAACATCTCTCAATACGGTAAGCCTGTCGATAAAAAACGCTGGGGAATGACGCCTCCGACGGTTAATGCTTATTACAACCCGGTAAATAACGAAATCGTTTTCCCGGCTGGTATACTCCAGTTCCCATTCTTCGATTTTAAAGCCGACGACGCAGTGAACTATGGCGGTATCGGTGCGGTTATCGGCCATGAAATGACGCATGGATTTGATGATGAGGGGCGCAAATACGATTATAATGGCTCGCTGCATGATTGGTGGACCAAGGGTGACGCCGAAAAATTCAAGGTTCGCGCTAACGAGGTTGTGGACCAGTACAATGCTTTCACGGTGCTCGACACCATCCATGTGAACGGCAAGCTGACGCTGGGCGAAAACCTTGCCGACCTGGGAGGTATAAATATTGCCTACGAAGCATTTAAACGAACCAAGGAAGGCCAGTCTAACAAAAAGATCGATGGGTTTACCCCCGATCAGCGGTTCTTCCTGTCATGGGCGCAGGTATGGCGCGGTTCGCAGCGACCGGAAGCTACTGCACAACGCATATTGACCGATCCGCATTCGCCCGAAATGTACCGCTGCAATGCACCTATCAGCAATATGGATGCCTGGTATGCTGCATTTAACGTACAGCCCGGCGATAAATACTACAAAAAACCCGGTGACAGGATACATGTGTGGTGAAAGCTGCGAGTTTTGAGTAATGAGTTTTAAGTAAAGGCCTGGTTTTTAACCGGGCTTTTTATTTTTGCCAATAGAATGAACCCGCAACTTCTCATTGTACAAACCGCCGATGGTTCAAACACCATCTACAGTACTGATGTGGGTGAGCACTATCATTCTACAAATGGCGCTTTACAGGAAAGCAGGCATGTGTTTTTGAATTCAGGACTGATCTATTTTTTAGAAAAGGACATGCCTAAAGTCTCCCCTTACGGCGGAGACCGGATAGCTATCGGGTTAGAGGGGGCTGTTTCGATTCTGGAGGTCGGTTTTGGAACAGGTCTGAATTTTCTGTTGAGTGCTGAATATTGCATGAGTAATGGTATACGGCTGGATTATACCGGAATAGAGTCATTTCCATTGAATAAAGAGTTTGTTATGCAAACCGGATACGATCAATATATTGCACAACCGGTTTGGGACTCTTTTATCCATCAATACCCTGATGCAATAAATCAGCGGGTTAATATCAGCCCTTCATGTCAGCTGATGGTTTCACATGATGAGCTGCTTAGCTTTAGAAGCAACCAGTTAGTTGACATCGTTTATTTCGATGCCTTTGCATCTGCCCGGCAGCCTGAAATGTGGAGTGAAGAGGCAATTACCCATGCGGCAAGTTTCCTTAAGTCCGGAGGTGTTTTTGTCACCTATGCCATAACCGGCAATCTGAAAAGGAACATGAAAGATTTGGGCTTTTCAGTTGAAAAAGCTCCGGGTGCTCCGGGTAAAAGGGAAATGCTGCGGGCTATCCGGCATGCAGATATGCGAATTTAAAGATACCGATACTGCGGTTTGCTCAGATTGATATGATATATTTTTTTATTCAAACATCGAAAATCTGCAAATTTGTAACATAAGCATATTTGCAAATCAAAAAATGTCATTAACACCTCCTGTTACCGCCAATACCCCTTCCGCTGCTTTTGAACGCCTGCTGACCATTATGAACGACCTGAGGCTGAATTGCCCCTGGGATAAAAAACAGACGCTCGAAAGCCTGCGGCACTTGACCATTGAGGAAGTTTACGAGCTTTCGGATTCGATACTGGACGGTGATATGCCCGAAATAAAAAAGGAACTTGGCGATATCATGCTGCACATGGTCTTTTATGCCCGGATCGCCTCCGAAACCAACGATTTTACGATCACTGACGTGCTGAACAGCATTTGCGACAAACTGATCAACCGGCACCCACATATTTACGGAGATGTTGAAGTGAACGATGAAAGCGATGTAAAACGTAACTGGGAACAGATCAAACTAAAGGAAGGTAATCGTTCGGTA
>DASZWG010000437.1:0-3527 GCA_035546675.1 Mucilaginibacter sp.
GCTTTCACCGTTGCTGAAGGATAACGAGATAGAAGGCGCAAGGTACATCCTGCTGAACATCAGTTCGGGTGATAAGGAAGTGACAATGGACGAAGTGAGCGTAATTACCGACTTTATACAGGAAGAAGCCGGACTTGCTGCCGACCTGATCTGGGGTAACTGTCGCGACGAGGCTTTGGGCGATAAGATATCGGTTACGATCATTGCCACCGGCTTCCAGACACGTGATGAGCGCGAAAGGGAGCAGAACAGCAAGAAAGTGGTTTCGATGCTGATGCCCGAGACCGATGAGCTGGTTAAGCCTGTCGTAAATGAGTTTATCAATACCCCGGCGAAACCGGAATCTCCTTTAGAGCCGTATATGAAGCCGAAGGAAGATGCAAAACAGAACGGTTTGTTCGATCTGTTCGCTTCGAAAGAGGAATCACAGGAGCCGGTTAAATATAACCTGGCAGATGAGACTCCTGATGCGGAACCCGAAACAGAACAGGAAGAGTTTACCTTCAAGATCGCTGATTCGGTAATGAGCTTCGAGCCTGCAAAGGCTGAAAAATTGCCGGAACCAGAGCCTGAAACCGAACCGGAGCCTGCTCCCGTTGCAGGCGCTGACGACAACAAAACCAATGAGTCGATTGAAGAGCAATTGCGTAAATCCCGTGAGCGCATCATGCGTTTGAAAGATCTGAGCATGAAGCTGCGCAGCGGCAATATCCAGGAGTTGGAGAATGTGCCCGCATATAAACGTAAGGAGATCGCCCTGCAGCAAACGCCGCCCTCGGACGAAAGCCAGGTATCCCGTTTTTCATTGCTTCCCGACGATGAAGGTAAAACGGAGATCAGGAGCAATAATTCGTTCCTGCATGACAATGTCGATTAATTTTGAACCCTGATTAATCATTCATAACTTGTTTAAAGAGGCACTGCGGTTGGTGCCTCTTTTGCTTAATGGGGTTTCTGAAGCATATTTTTGAGCAAACGGTGCGCCGTTATAAACTATTATAAAAAGTTATAAGCTTTGGCTACAGCCGGTTTAAAGGTTATATTTGCATTTTATTTATCAGATAAGGAGCATTTTGGATCTGTTTGACAAGATATCGAAAACGATGGGCGGCCCGATAGGGCAGCACCAGAAATGGTCGCATGGTTATTTTTCGTTCCCGCGACTGGAAGGCGAAATAGGCCCCCACATGTTATTCAATGGTAAGGAGCACTTAGTTTGGAGTCTGAATAACTACCTCGGGCTTGCCAATCATCCCGAAGTGCGCGAGGCCGATGCCAAAGCTGCTGCCGAATTCGGCCTGGCTTACCCGATGGGTGCAAGAATGATGTCGGGAAACTCCAGGCATCATGAAGAACTGGAAAACGACCTGGCGAAATTTGTAGGTAAGGAAGCCGCATTCCTGCTGAACTACGGTTACCAGGGGATGGTATCGATCATAGATGCGTTAGTTGATCGTAACGATGTGATCGTATACGACGCTGAGTCGCACGCCTGTATTATTGACGGCGTACGCCTGCACATGGGTAAACGCTATGTTTACCAGCACAATGATGTGGAAAGCTGCGAAAAACAGCTCGAACGTGCATCGAAGCTTGCCGAACAAACCGGTGGAGGCATTTTGCTGATCACCGAAGGGGTATTTGGTATGTCGGGAGCACAGGGCAAGCTTAAGGAGATCATTGCGCTGAAGGATAAATATAATTTCCGCCTGCTGATAGATGATGCGCATGGTTTCGGAACGATGGGCAAATCAGGAGCGGGAACGCACGAAGAGCAGGATTGTATGGACGGAGTGGATGTCTACTTCGGCACTTTTGCCAAATCGATGGCCGGTATCGGAGCTTTTGTAGCGTCGAGCACCGAGATCATCAGCTACCTGCGTTACAATATGCGTTCGCAAACCTTTGCCAAGGCGTTGCCTATGCCGATGGTTATGGGACTTAAAAAACGTTTCGAACTGCTGAAGGCTAAACCTGAATTGCGTGAAAAACTTTGGGTAATAGCCAGTGCATTGCAGAAAGGCCTGGTGGAACATGGTTTTGATATCGGGATAACCAATACGATGGTAACGCCGGTATTCCTGAAAGGGGAACTGCATGAGGCGACTGCGCTGACCATGGACCTTCGCGAAAATTACGGTATATTCTGCTCCATCGTTGTTTACCCGGTTATACCGAAAGGATTGATCGAATTACGCCTGATCCCGACGGCTGTTCATTCGCTGGAGGACGTGCAAAGGACCATCGATGCATTCAGTGAGGTAGCAGTAAAACTGAAAGAAGGTTTTTATAAAGAAAAGAAGATGGCTGTAGCTTAAGCTGATACAAAACATTTTTTGAGGCCTTTCGGTTATACGAAAGGCTTTTTTATTTTTATGCGCTCTCAAACTTGATCATTATGCTCAATCGCCGCGATTTTATCAAACTGAACACCGTCACAACTGCAGGAATCGGAATAGGGCTAAGACCCTCATGGTTCGATCTTCAGCAAACTAAGTTTGAAAGCAAGCGCATAAAACCAGGGCTGCGCCGCTTCACCAGTACAGCAGTCGAAAGTACGATCATTCGTATTAAGCAGGACATCAAAGACCCGGAAATAGCCTGGATGTTTGAGAACTGCTATCCCAATACGCTCGACACCACGGTTAAATATACCGACAAAGACGGTAAGCCCGATACTTTTGTCATCACCGGCGACATTAACGCCATGTGGCTGCGCGACTCGTCGGCACAGGTTTGGCCGTACCTTCCGCTCATCAAAGGCGATAGCCAGTTACGAAGCCTGGTATTTGGCGTGATCAATCGGCAGGCTAAATGCGTCCTGATCGACCCTTATGCCAATGCCTTCAATGAAAAAGCCACAGGCAGCGAATGGGACAAGGACTTAACGGACATGAAACCCGAATTGCACGAGCGCAAGTGGGAAGTGGATTCGCTTTGCTATCCCGTCAGGCTCGCGTATAATTACTGGAAGATCAGCGGAGACACCAGCTTTTTTGATACCGAATGGCAAAATGCGGGTAAGCTGATATTGCAAACGTTTATTGTACAGCAACGGAAAAACGGGCGCGGGCCATACCATTTTCAACGATTGACCACCGTTGCCAGCGATACTGCACCTAATGGCGGCTATGGCAATCCGATCAGACCGGTCGGTTTGATATGTTCCATATTCAGGCCATCGGATGATGCCACGATATTCCCTTTCCTGGTGCCGTCCAATTATTTTGCCGTTATAAGTCTCCGCCAAATGGCCGAGATGTTCGAACACCTGGCGCACGACCATGTTACCGCAAAGCAATGTCTTGCCCTTGCAAACGAAGTAAGCCTGGCATTACAGAAATATGCGGTGGCCCATCACCCGGTTTACGGCAATGTGCTGGCTTATGAGGTAGACGGTTTTGGCAACCAGCTTTTTATGGACGATGCCAATGTGCCGAGCTTGCTGGGGCTGCCTTACCTGGATGCCATAAAGCTGAGTGATCCGTTATACCAGAACACCCGGCGTTTAGTGCTGAGCCATGACA
>DASZWG010000438.1:0-2354 GCA_035546675.1 Mucilaginibacter sp.
GAGCTTGCGGATCAGAATAACGAAAAGCATATCGCCGCCATCGAGTCAGACCTTGGCGGATTTACGCCAAGGGGATTCGGCTTTACCGGATTGTCAGCAGAGCAGCTAAAGGGTCTTGATAAATGGAAACAACTGTTCGAACCCTATGGTTCGGATCGCCTGATCGCGGGCGGCGGCGGAAGTGATATCGGGCCTTTGCGCAGGAAATCAAGCGGTGTTGTACTGATCGGGTATTTGCCCGATTCGCAGCGTTATTTTGACGTACACCACTCGCCCAATGACGTGTTCGAAAACGTGAATGAACGCGAACTGGAATTAGGCGCCGCTTCCATCGCATCCCTGATTTACCTGATCGATCAGCACGGCTTCGGGCCTGCAAATTAATCCGCAGGTAATTTTTCAGAAATGAGAAAGGGCTATTCAAAGCAAATTGTAAATTGGCGCTCATAAAATCACTTAGACCAGCCCGTGCCCGACGAAGCAAATAGTCAGCCCCCGCAAAACGATTCATTCGCGGCCTTGCGATACAAGGATTTTCGCTCCTATCTGGGCATGCGTTTCTTTTTCACATTCGCTTACCAGATGCAAACCACCGTGCTCGGCTTTTACATTTACGAGTTGACGCACAGCAAGATCGCCATAGCATTTGTCGGCCTTAGTGAAGCGATACCCGCCCTCGTCCTGGCGCTGTACGGCGGTTATATTGCCGATAAGCACGAAAAACGAAAAATGCTGCTCCTGGTGTCAGTCGGCGTTATTTTTTCTTCGCTTGTGATGTCCATCGTGACGCTGAAAAGCATGAGCCCGTATTTGCATCAAAACTGGATCGTCCTCACGCTGTATGCCATGATATTCTGCAATGGGGTTTCGCGTGCATTTTACGGACCGGCTACTTTTACCATATATGCGCACAGCGTGCCCAGGGAACTTTATCCCAATGCCAGCACCTGGAGCAGTTCAAGCTGGCAGGTAGCATCTATTCTTGGCCCTTTTGCGGGCGGCTTCATTTATGCCTTTGCCGGAGGTATCACCGGGAATTTTGTTGTCATTTTACTTTTCCTGATCATCACGCTGGTACTGGTTTACCGGCTAAGGAAATTTCCGCCAGTGTATGTTCCGAAAGAAAAGATCTGGAAAAGTCTTTCGGAAGGGATACATTTTGTGTTTAAAAACAAGATGATGGTAGGCTCCATGAGCCTCGACTTATTTTCGGTTTTCTTCGGAGGGGCAGTTGCCTTGCTCCCCGTTTATGCATTGGATATCCTGCATGTCGGCTCCGAGGGCCTTGGCGAGATGCGCATGGCATCTTCCTTAGGCGCGGCGCTAACCATGATCGCGATGGTTCGTTATTCGCCGATGGGCAGGCCCTGGCGTACCCTGCTGATCGTCGTAACCGGTTTCGGGCTTTGCATCATTGGCTTCGGGTTGTCCAAAAGCTTCATCCTTTCGCTGATATTCCTTTTCGGTCAGGGAGCATTCGATAGTGTGAGCGTCATTATCCGCGGAACACTGGTACAACTGCTGACACCCGACCACATGCGCGGGCGCGTATCCGCGGTAAACTCTATGTTCATCGGCTCATCAAATGAGATAGGAGATTTTGAATCGGGCATTACGGCTAATCTTATGGGCACCGTCCCAGCGGTAGTATTCGGAGGATGTATGACGCTGCTGGTGGTCAGCATCACTTACTTTAAAACCAAAAACCTTTTACCGCTTTCGCTGAATGACATCCACGTGGTTGAAACCTGAGCCGGAAGTGTTAGGTAAGTGTTTTCACCCTTCGCCATAGCAGGTATAACAATGCGCCGAGGATCGGAACAGCAATAATTACAATGATCCACAGCACCTTTGAGTCCGTGTTGATCGCGTGCGTCCTCAGAATATTGATCAGCGTGTAAAGGCTCAGCAATATCCATAAAATCAAAAAGATCAGTCCTAGAGTGCCGCCAAAGGCGGATGTGATCAGGTACATAGCGCTATGCTATAAAATTAATAAGTTTCTGCCGTATCTTTTTCGCCAATTTGCTGCCGCCACATCGCATAATACAACCCCTTTTGCAGGATCAGGTCGAGATGTTTGCCTGATTCAACGATCCTGCCTTTTTCGAGCACGTATATGGTATCGGCATGCATAATGGTTGATAAACGGTGTGCGATCAAAATTGTTATATGATCTTTCAAAACAGATACATCTCTTATCGTTTCAGTGATCTCTTCTTCGGTTATCGAGTCGAGCGATGAGGTCGCTTCGTCAAATACCAGCAGGTCGGGCCGGCGCAGCAAGGCACGGGCAATGGACAAGCGCTGTTTTTCACCACCCGATACTTTTACGCCGCCCTCACCGATCACCG
>DASZWG010000439.1:0-8915 GCA_035546675.1 Mucilaginibacter sp.
ACCGGGTTCACGTTGTAATACGCTTTACCATCAATAAACCCCATTTGCTCGCGGTTGATAAGCAGTATGACCGAAATATTCCTTGAAGGTACTACGGCGATGCTGGTTCCGGTAAAACCGGTATGGCCAAAGCTCCCTTCGGGCGCATCCTTCATAAAGGAATTATCCGGGTCCATCATCCAGCCCAGGCCGTTCTTGAATTTATCTTTGGTAAGGAAGGTTTTGATCGTTGCCGCCGAGATGAACTGCTTTGAGCCGGCTTTGCCGTGATGCATCAGCATATCGACTAATTTCTGCAGATCGTCAACGGTCGAAAAAAGGCCCGCTGCCCCGGCAACGCCTTTTTCGGCGTACCAGGCATTGCCGTCGCTCACCTGGCCTCGTACCACGTAATGCCGCCAACCGTTCCATTGATCGTGTTTGATCTCTTTAAACTGGAACCCAAGCGATGGGTCGTAAACCATCCGGTGTTCGTAGGGATTACCCGGCGAAGTGGCTGCAATCTTAAAGTTTTTGCCTTTGGTTAAAGGGTTGAACATCGTATGCTTCATACCCAGTGGAATAAAGATATTTTTTTCTTCGAACTGATCGAGCGGCATGCCCGATACTTTTTCGATGATCTCGCCCAAAATTGTAAAGCCGAGGTCGCTGTAATGCCGGCCTGCGCTCACCGGGAACTCGAGCGGCAGCTCGCCGATCAGCTTAAAAGTTTCCTGCTTATTATGCGCCCGGTAATACATGGGGTACCATTCGTAAATGCCGGCAGTATGCGTCAGCAGGTTGTAAATGGTAATGGAAGCCTTGTCAGGGCTGCCGAAAGCGGGTACATATTTACTTACCGGGTCGTCGATATGCACCAGTCCGCGGTCGACCAGCAGCATCATGGAAGTAGTGGTACCCACCATTTTAGTCAGCGAGGCGATATCGAACATGGTCCCGATGGTCATGGTGTCGGGTTTAGCCAGCAGGTGATCGCTGTAATCATACTTTTGTGCATAGCCATAAGCCTGCTTCAGTATTACGTCGTCGCCCTGTTTCACTTCAATCACCACACCGGGGATTTTGTCGTTATTGACCTGGCTGTTTAATATACTGTCGACGGTGCTGATAAGCGTAGCTTGGTTGTCCTGGGCACATGAAAGATTAGTTACCAGGGAAAAAATAATAATAAACGCGACGGAGGCGGATATTTTAAGACGAGACATGGCAGATCATCAAAAAGTGAAAGATAAGCAAAATAAATTCTAATCAGCGGGCCCTTTGTAGCCAAACGTTGGTCCCACAGTTTTACGCAGCAATATTTCGGTAAACCCCTTTTTTATAAAGTCCCTTAGTTCACCCACTTTTTCAAAGCCAAAGCGGGTATACAGCTGCAGCGCACCCTGGTTGAACGAGCTGACACAGATAAAAATATTAGGCGAATACTTTAAGATGCGATCCTCGCAAAACCGGAGTATTTGTGTGCCATAACCTTTACCGCGATACGTTTCAGCAATGGCAATGGTCTGGATGTAACCTTTGAAACTTCCCAGCGGCTGGATGATAAAAAAACCTGCGATCTCAACACCTTTTCGCAACACAAATACCTCGCGGTAATTTCCTTCAAATGCTTTGCTGCACTGTTCAGCATCCATACCCAGTGTTATCCAGGGATCGGTTCGCGACATGAGTTCTGCACAAAAGGCAAAATCGGCCGGATTTGTGGTAAGTTCTATTACTACAGATTTTTCAGGCGCGGACATAAGCTTTCTTTTTGACGATGAATAAAAACAGGATGGTGAGCACGGCGTTCACCAGGATATTCATAAAGCCGAAATCGAACCGGAACAGGCTGATAAATAAACCGTTTAACGCCCAGGTGAGCAAAGCAGCCGATACGCAGGCAACCGGCACCCATTTCTCTCTTAACTGAATATTGGTGAAAAGTCCTGTCAAATATAAGCCCAATATGGGCCCGTAGGTGTAGCCGGCCGTCTTGAAAATGGTATTGATAATAGCGCCGTGACTGCTCCAGAAAGCCATAACGATCAGGAACATGACGATATTGACCGCCAGCAGCACCCGGTTCTTGATCTTCTTTTTCTGCTCGTGCGGCTTATTTTCAAAATCAAGGAAATCGTAGCTGAACGCTGTTGTAAGAGCTGTGATACAGGCATCGATACTGGCGAACGTAGAAGCTACAACCCCGATGAAGAATGCAATAGCGCCTATTTCTCCAAAATAATGCAGGGTAAGAAAGGGATATAAACCATCGGTATTTGCCAACTGGCCGTTCTGCGACTGGAGCTTGATACCATGCCTTTCGACAAAAATATACAGCAGGATACCCAGGCCCAGGAAAAGGGTTTGTGCGGCGGCGATGAAGAAGCTGAAGGCCAACACATTTTTTTTCGCGCCCCGGATATTGGCGATGGTCAGCGTTTTTTGCATCATGCTCTGATCGAGTCCCACCAGCGCCACCGTGATGAGCAAGCCGGAGATAAACTGCTTGAAAAAGTTGGAGCCCGAATCGATGTTCCAGTCGAACAGTTTGGCATAGGGATGATGCACAATTGCCTTTACCATACCGCCGAAACTCAAATGCAGCGAGTTTTTTATAGCGAGGATGGAAATAATGATCACCGTAATGAGAAAAAAAGATTGCAGTGCATCCGTCCACACGATGGTTTTGATACCCGATTTATTGGTATACAGCCAGATGAGCACCAGCACGATAATGATCGTGAGAAAATAGGGAATGTGCATGCTGTCGAAAAAGGCGTACTGCAAAATTTTTATGGATAAAAGCAGCCTGAGCGCGGCACCGAACGACTGCGACACCAGGAAAAATAGTGATCCGGTTTTGTAAGTCACATTGCCGAAGCGCACATTAAGATAAGTGTAGATAGATACCAACTTCAGCTTATAGTAAATGGGCGTCAGTACAAAAGCGATGAACAGGTAACCCACAATAGTGCCCAGGATAAACTGGAAGTAATACAGGTTGTTGTTCCCAACATTACCCGGGATCGAGACGAGCGAAACAGCGGATATACCCGATCCGATCATACCGAAAGCGACCAAAAACCAGGGCGATGCCCTGTCGCCGTCGAAAAAACTATTGTCTTTGGTATGCCGCGAAGTAAGCCGGGATATGACCATCAGCAGGGCGAAATAAGCCAGGATGATGTAAAGGATTAGTGAAGCGCTCATTGGATTTATGTACCGGCGACGAACTAAAGGTAGTAAAGTTTTTCGTGTCGCAAATACCCCCGCTTAATGACGCTTACAACCCTTTTCAAATCGGGTTGCGAACGATAAATTTATAGGCATGGCTTACAATAAAGTAAGCCTTTCAGACTCTGAATATGACTTATCTTACCCTATTGACCAAAAAATACGTTCAGGCTTTAACCTTTGCCCTGATCTTCTTTTCGGCTACCCGAAGCGCTGCGCAAAAGTCCGCTGCCTGGCAGCTTGATAAAATGCCGGTAAAACTGGAGACAGACTTTGCCCTGAGCGCCCTTCCGCCCTACCTGCGGGCCAATGCCACAGTCTATTTGCTTGATCCGAATAAGGGTTATTACGTCGGCCGTATGGGATCGAACGGGTTTATCTGCTTCGTCAGCCGGACGGAATGGGAATGGGGTGAGTTCAGGCAGGATATTGCGACCCCCATTAGCTTTGACGCCGAAGGCGCCCGGACAATTTTTCCCATGTATGAGGACGTGGCCGCGATGAGAGCGTCGGGGAAGTACACCGCACCGCAGATCAAAAGCATCATGACCGACCGGGTAAAGAAAGGAACATACAAAACCCCCGTCCGGCAAGGCATCTCATTTATGCTCGGCCCGATCATGCGCAGCTATTATGGCCCAACATCAGATTACAGGGACGTTGTGACCATGAGTATGCCGCATTATATGTTTTATGCCCGAAATTTGACCAATGCCGATATTGGCAACAAGCCCGACGGGTCAGAGAACGGTCCTTTTGTAGTTAATGCTGCTGCTCCGTTCCTCGGGGCGAAGAACAGTCCATTCGGCTATATCATTGTACCCGTCGGCGCAACTGAAAAGGCAAAAATCATGAAAGATAGCCAGGATCTGCTGAAGCGGCTTATCGCTTACAGATCTTACCTCAAGCCCGGAACCGGGATGAGGCAATAAACATAACAGAAATCTGTGGTTTTTGGGGCCTCATGTTCCATAGTGGCAGTAAAATTAATCCTGCTTTGTCCATATCAGCTTACTGGTATCGTAACCCAAAGCAGACGCCTTGTTAAGGTATTCTTTTTTTATCGTGTCGGGGATCGTTTTCTCGCGCGATAATATCCAGAGATAGTCCAGGTTATTCCCCGCTATCAACGCATATCTGTACTGATCGTCAATAGCGATCACATTATACCCAGCATAAAACGGCCCGAAAAATGAAACCTTTAGCCTTCCTGTATCGGGTCCGTTAACAAACTTTGCCTTACCTGTGCTCTCTTTCCATTTCTGCTTCCGGTCGTCATATCCTTTGTTGTCAACGCGTATGGTATTGTCATCGTTTAGTGTATAAGTAGCCGTAACATTGCTCAGACCCCGTTCAAACCTAAAATCAAAACGAGCGATCTCGTACCATGTACCCAGGTATTTATCCTTATCGAAAGGATGAACAGCCATTGCTCCCTTAGGTATGGAAACGCAGGAATACATACTAAGTACAACACCCAGGGCCGTAGCTCCGACGATTCCCGGCAGCAAATATTTTGATTTGATTATCATGATATCAGGGCAACAAAATACACTATGTTATTGTTTATCAGGCAAAACGATGTGACTTGATGCTGACAACTATGGTCCCCAAACTTTTTCAGTTGAATGACTGCCTGAACTCGAGCGGCGAAAGACTGGTTTTGCTTTTGAATAGCTTGCTGAATGATTGCGGGTGTTCAAAACCTAGTTCATAGGCGATCTCGCTTACCGTAAGACCTGTGGTCGAAAGTTTTTCTTTAGCCTTATCGATCAGTTTCTGATGGATATGCTGCTGGGTGTTCAGACCAGTAAGCACTTTTAGCAGACCGCCCAGGTAGCCGGGCGATACAGTGAGCTTTTCAGCAACGTAAGTCACGCTTGGTAATCCTTTTTTAACAATTTCATCACCGTCGAAATAAGCGTTAAGCAAATCCTCCAATCGCGCCAGCAGCTGGTGGTTGGTTATCTTGCGGGTAATGAACTGACGGTTATAAAACCGTTCCGCATAAGTAAGCATCAGCTCAAGCTGGGCAATGATGATATCCTGGCTGAATTTGTCGATGTTGGCATGATATTCCTGCCTGACGTTTTGTATGATACCATTGATGATCGCCTCCTCCTTGTCCGAAAGGAAAAGAGCCTCGTTCACCGCATAATCAAAAAACTCGTATTGTTTGATCTTTTTAGCAAGGGGTGTGTTCCATAGAAAATCGGGATGGATAAGCAGCATCCACCCCGATTGTTTCAATTCCTGGTTTGGGTTGAACTCGATCCCAAACACCTGTCCCGGCGCCATAAAGAACATGATGCCTTCGTCAAAATCATACTGCTGCTGGCCGTAGCGCATTTTTGCGCTGAAATTCCTTTTGAGCGCGATGGAATAAAAATCAAATACCACGCTGGTAAACTGGTCGCCGGGCGAATGTTTCACCTTCGAAACATCGACAACACTGATCAGCGGATGTTCGGGCCTGGGCAGATCCCTGAGCTGGTGAAATTCGCTGATGGTTTTAACCCGGTATGGTACAGTGGCAGCCATAGTACAATTTAGTTGTTTTGATTGTAAACCGCGGCAAATTCTTTGGCAAAGTCCTTCATTTTTACCTTGCCCAGTATGGGCTGGCGCCGGTAATAATCTTCGTACAATATACCATTGCGCCTGCTTGCGTTCATTTCAACCAATCCTTTGGCGATAGCCGGGTTCATTCCCGCAGCCAGCAAGCTATTCAGCATCTGCTCGTCCGGAATAAGTATCCATTTCAGGCCGGGTTTACCGATAGCTTCGCCCAGAATACCGGCTACTTCGTTACAGGTCAATTCGTCGCTTGCAATATAGCGGACCGTTCTGCCTTCAAATGGTTTCACGATCCGTTCGGCGATGGTGTCCGCAATATCTAAAGGCGAAACCCAGGGATCGCGGTCATTATCGCCATAGTTCGACGCCATAACGCCCTGCGTTTTGATGGTGCTGATAAAGCTGAACAGGTTATAATAAAACCCTACCGGCCGCATAAAAGTAATGGCTATATCAGCCGGCAGCGCATTCAGTATCTGTTCCATATTGTAATGAAAAGCCAGGATGCCGTTACCTTTATTGGTATGGGCGCCAATGCTGCTGAGATGCACCACCCGCTTTACACCCGACCGTTGTATAGCCTGTGCATAATTATGACCCAGCATGTCGATATGCGCCATCAGGTCGAAATTTGGGTCAAAGAAATGGCCGGGCGCTTCCATACAGTACACGGCATCGGCGCCTGTAAAAGCAGAAGTAAGAAAGCCGGCATCCTCCATGGTACCGATAGCCGGAATAGCGCCGATGGCTTCGATCTCTTCCCGGCGTTCCGGCTTGCTGCTGATGACCGTTACCTCATGTCCTTCCTTCACTAATCTTTCGGCCAGGGGCCTGCTGATGTGACCCAATGATCCTGTTAAAACAATTTTCATAGTTATGATCTTTTTATGCCACAAAATTGCACGGTAGAGAAGAAACATACTTAACCAAATCGCAGGTCATTGTAGCCAAAAACGGTTTTGGCAAGGCTTCAATCAAAAAGGCTTCAGACCTACGACTAAATACTTTTGGACTCGTCATTTATAGTTCCGGCCTTTAGCTGCCCCCCGCGCCGGGTCCTTTTATAAATAAATTCCATTATAAAGCAGGCGGCAATAATCGAAATTGCGATCAGCACACCTCTGGTATCGGTACGATATTGCTGTGCGATCAGAGCGGCCGTAGCCAGCAGGCAAAGCACAAAGCCTGTGAAAGGAATCACTTTAATTGTACCGATAGTGCCAGAGAATTTAAAACCCAGGAAATTGACCGCTGCAAAGATGAGCAGGAAGCCGATGCTCCCGGCATCGGCGATATTTTCAAGATTCAGGACATTGCAAATCAGAAGCGTAAATATCACCGTGATAAGCAAACCGATGGGCTGGTTCCAAAGCATGCCTGTTAATGCATACGGCAATTGGTCGTCCTCGGCGATCTCATAATTTACACGGCTTCCGCCGTAAATGGTAGCGTTAATGGCTGAAAAGGTTGAGATCAAAGCGGCCACCGTGATAAATACAAATCCAACCTGGCCCAGTACGGGCCGTGCGGCCTCGGCAAGCACATAATCGCGCGCGGCAGCTATTTTGCCAAAAGGCAGTGAGCCTACCGTAATGATCGCAATCACCACATAAAGCAGGATCACAAAGATCACGGCATAGTAATAAGCCCTGGGAATATTTTTTACCGGGTTAAGGATATCAGGGGCAGCGTTTGCGATCAGTTCAAAGCCCTCATAGGCCACAAAGATCACCATGCCCCCGGTAAGCAGCCGGAACGGGGATTCCCAATAGTGAAAGCTGAGCTGACTGAGGTTTGCGCTCGTTCTTAACCCATATAAACCGATAATAACAAACAGGATAAGGATCACCAATTTAAAACCAACCGCATACGATTCGATAGCAGCTACAACTTTTATACTGTAATAATTGACAAGCGTGGCCAGCACGATAATGCCGCTGGCATAAATGTGAAAGTCGGCTGTTGCAGATTTAGTAATAGGGAACAGGTTGGGGGCATAAGCGCCAAAAGCAGCAGCATACAGCGAAAGCATGATGATATAGCTAACCCACAGTAAATTGTTAATGCCCCCGCTGAATACGTTTCTGCCGAATCCCTGGTTGATGAATTTCACCGTTCCTCCGTGATCCGGGAAAGCCACAGAAAGCCGGGCATAACTATAAGCGGTGATCAGCGCGATCAGGCCGGCAAACAGGAATGCAACAGGCGTACCACCTTTGCTCAGCGACACGGCAAGGCCGAGCACGGCAAAAATACCGCCGCCTACCATACCGCCGATACCAATGGATATGGCTTCCTTTAAGCCTATTTTATTATTGTCCACGCTTATGTTTATGCCAATGGCTAAAATAAGGATTATGTTTATTTAGTCCGCGGCGTCAGTGACGGGGCTGATTTACCATTGAAGATAAGCAAAAAAGCCTTCAGACTTACGCCCAAAGACTTTTGATTTAAAGATTTTCTAGTATCAGCAAAGACACTGCGTCATAACTGATCCAGCGCTGTGACTTTTAAGGCCGACTTTAATTTTTCAAGCGATGCGGTGCTTTTGATGGTAATGTAAGCCGGCTCATTGGGCAGCACGTCGATAAAATTGTCCGAAAACGATACATCTTCATCCCCAAAGGTTACCTCAACCCGCGGCGCCAGTGTTGGGCTGGATATTTTCAGGACGTAATGATCGCTCTGTTTTGTAAGATCAGTCGCAATCGGCGCTTTGTCGTATTTAAGGTCCTTCGGCCGCTTAAAGTAAAGCTCATTGGATGACAAGACATTCCCTTTTTCATCCACCAGTTTTGCCGTAATGAATGTTTTTCCGGGATCGTAACCCGCCTTTGCCAGTGCATCTTCAGGTACCGACAAGGCAATGTGGCTTGAGAGCTTTTCGATCTTTTCATTGCTTGTTTTCGACCAGAGCAACTTGCCGTCAAAGTTCATCAGCCTGACTTCCAGCTTCGCATTTTTATTGGCCGGTAAGTCGGAAACGATGTACACGTTAACTTTCCCGTCTTCCTCATAAGGCGATACCAATACGGGCGCAAAAAAGTGTTTGGCCATGTACAAGCCTGCCTTAGGCCGGCCGTAATAGTCCATGGTCGACCATGAGATCACCGGCCAGCTAT
>DASZWG010000440.1:0-2173 GCA_035546675.1 Mucilaginibacter sp.
TAGGCATCGATAAGCAATACGTTGAAGAGATCAAAAATGCAGGCTATAAACACCTTGATTTTAACCAGTTGGTTAGTTTTAAAGCGCAGGGGATCGACGCGAAATATATCAGCAGCCTCAAGAAAGCCAGCTTGAATAACAACAGTAATACAAACGTGGATAATAACCTGCCCCGGCCCGAAGATATCAGTTCGTTCAAAGCGTTAAATGTCGATTCGGCCTACATTCGCGGACTTAAAGAGGCCGGCTATACCAATATCCCGATGAATGAACTGACCAGCATGAAGGCAGTCGGCGTTACACCGGAATATATTAAAGGGCTAAGCGATATCGGGTACAAGGATATTTCGGCTAATGAACTGGTGTCCTTTAAATCTTTGGGTATCACTCCTGATTACATTAAAGGTGTTGCCGGTATGGGGTATAAAAACCTTTCGGCTAATGAACTGATGTCGTTCAAATCATTAGGGATCAATAGCGAGTTTATCAGAAGCTTTAATGATGCAGGCTACAAAAACATATCGGCCAGCGATCTGACCTCATTGAAAGCGCTTGGTATCAAACCTGATTATATCAAAGGATTTGCCGATATAGGTTATAAGGACTTGTCTGTTAATGATCTGACCTCGCTAAAATCGCTGGGTGTTACCCATGATTTTATCAAAAGTTTTGAAGCCGCGGGGTATAATCACATCCCGGTTAATGAGCTTGCTTCATTAAAAGCATTGGGTGTGACCCCTGGTTTTATCAAAGGCTTTAAAGATATTGGCTTCGACAATATTTCACTAAATGATGCCACATCGCTGAAAGCAACAGGCGTTACACCGGAGTATGTAAAGGACATGAAAGCGAAGGGGTTTGTATCAAAAGACCTGAATAAATATATCCAGCTCAAAAACGCATTTAATTAATAGAGAGACTTACGAAGTTTCAAAAGCTTCGTAAGTCTTAAATCATCACAGCCATGGTTATTTTTCTCATTGCTATGCTATTGGTATGTGCTGCGGTTATTACGCTCAGCATGAAACGCTATCCCTAAAGTGCAGCCCGGATATGTCGTGATGCTATGTGTTTAATAATCCATTTCCCTGCAATCAAAACCCGCCATTTGCAGAAGCGATTCGACATAAGCAGGCCGTAACCCGATGGATTCGATACGCAGTACCTTATCGCAATCTTCGAGGTCAAAATTCCACTGTTTGATACCGGAAACAGAAGTCAGCAGGGGGCGCACCTTGCTGACTTTTCTTTTACTGGTAACATTGGTTCTGAAAACTAATATTTCCATGTTTCTTTATACTTTGTTTTGTGTCTTATAACTATCGGCTAAACCCAAACTGGACACCTGGTTAAATAAATATTTTATTCCGTAGGTTTTTGTGTCTCTTCAGCGGGCTTCGATGATGACTCCGACGGTCTTCCCCAGCCGTGGTGGTCGTGATGGCTTCCCCATTTGTGGCATTTTTCCCTCCATTGTTCGCGGAAGCGCTCCTGCTCTTCGGGGCTCATATTGCGCCAGCGTTCCTTCATGCGGTGGCGCATCCATGGCGCTCCGCCACGCGGGCCGCCTTTACCAAAGCCAAAGAGTATCTTACTAAGTATTAATAATCCCAGCGCCTGCCAGTAAGTTATCACGGTAAGGTGAAAAATAACGGGCATTAAAGCGTTCCACAGCAGCATTACAACGTAGCTGATCAATGCCAGGGCTCCTACAGCCAGGATGGGAATAAATATCATTTTCGCTCTGAAACGGGTCTTGTGTCTGTAGCCCCTGTCTCCGAATTCTGAATCTCTCATTTTCAATTTCTTTTAATATTTTCTTACTTCTTCATACAATTGTTTGAGCCGTTTACGCAAATGAAGCACTGCATAACGTTTTCTCGAGACTAGTGTCTGCACATTTTCACCCGTGCGTTCGGCTATTTCATTAAAGGAGATGCCATCCAGTTCGTGCCAGGTAAATACCTGCCGCTGTTCTTCGGGCAATTCGTCAAGTGCGAAAAATAATTGTTCCCAGAAAAGGTTGCGGATATACTCAGTTTCCGGTGTGGTCCCCTCGGTGAGCAGTATGGCCCGAAAATCCGGTGCATCGTCGTCGGCATCCTCACCAGAAAGGTCCTGTTCAAACAGTTCTTCCGTTTTTTTCCTGTTTTTATCGATGATCCTGTTAGTT
>DASZWG010000441.1:0-3888 GCA_035546675.1 Mucilaginibacter sp.
TCGTACGGATGAGCGATTTCAAGACCAACGAATACGCCGGACTGATCGGCGGGCGCGACTTTGAACCCAAAGAAGCCAACCCGATGATCGGTTTCAGGGGAGCATCAAGGTATTACAACGAACGATACAGTGAAGGTTTCCGGCTGGAATGTGAGGCCATTAAAAAAGTGCGCGATGATATGGGATTAACCAATGTCAAAGTGATGATACCCTTCTGCCGTACGGTCGAAGAAGGGAAAAAGGTAGTGAATATTATGCGCAAGTATGCCTTAAGCCGGGGTGAAAACGGCCTTCAGATATTTGTAATGGCCGAGATACCGAGTAATATCATCCTGGCTGAGGCGTTTGCCGGGATATTTGACGGGTTCTCGATCGGTTCGAACGACCTGACACAGCTTACCCTTGGCTTAGACAGGGATTCGGCTATCATAGCCGACCTGTTTGACGAAAATAATGCCGCTACGAAAGAGCTGATCAGGACACTGATACACAAGGCAAGGTCGTTAAGTAAAAAGGTGGGGCTTTGCGGCCAGGCGGCAAGCGATTCGAAGGAATTTGTAAAAATGCTGGTCGAAGCCGGTATAGATACCATTTCATTCAACCCGGATGCTTTGATCGCGGGTATTGAACAGATCAACCGGGTGAATGAAGAAGTTCATTTAGCTGAGATTAATTGATAAACGCCATGAAAAATGTTCTTGTACTGACCGATTTTTCAGAAAACTCGGTAAATGCTGCGGAAGCTGCGCTGCTGCTGAGCGGAAAGCTCAAAGCAAATCTTATACTGTTCAACACTTACCTTGCCTTCCCGGCTATTGATGCCTATGCGGGTGGCCCGTGGATACTGGATGAATATGCCAGCCGCAGGGAAAGCAGCAAGGAAACCCTCGACCTGCTGACCGAAGGAATCGAAAGCCTGGCCCTGCAACTGGAACCGGATGACCGTAAGCCTGCGATCAAAAGTATTTCAGGTGACGCCGATCTGGGTTTAAGCATCGAAGAAATTGCGGCTCACAAGGATGTGGAAATGATCGTGATGGGGGCGCGTTCGGCTAAAGAACCCGGAAAGCCCTTTTTGGGTCATGATACCAATTCAGTGATCGAACATACAACTTGCCCGGTGTTGGTTGTACCGGCAGGATCCGATTTCAGGCATATTTTTAAAGTTATTTTTGCGACAGATTTCGGCCCCAATGATATAGAGGCCCTTCGTTACCTGGTTAAACTCGCCAAACTGTTCAGTTATCGTATCGAGGTGGTGCATGTGGCGGAACCCGGAGAGGCTAAATTTAAATCTGCAGAGCAGACCGCATTTGAAAAGCAGCTCGCAAGGCTGAGATATCCGCAATTGTCATATCATATTGTGAATGGGAAAGACCTGGTCAGCAGGCTGAAGCGTGAGGCAGGGAAGGAAAAGGCAGGGATGATCGCTATGCTGCACCATCAGCATTCATTCTTTGTACGTTTGCTTGAGCACAGCGATACCAAAGAGGCGCTCTCGAAACAAGATATACCTTTGCTGATATTTCCTTCGAAATAAAGGAGTAATTATTTGACAGGTTCTTCGCCAATATCCGGGCCGCCCGACAATTCGGGTTTGTAATGCAGGCCAGGAGTAAGAAAATACATCAGGATCACCCTGCCGTACCTGAAATTGAAAGGCGAAAGCAGTGCGACGAATGAAAGCATGAGCAGGATATAGATCCAGGGGTTTTCACTGCCTGAAAGGATATAAATTCCTACGCCTGTGGTTACCAGTTCGGCTACGACAAAGGCATAGCTCACATACATAGCTGCGTAAAAATAACCCGGTTCACGTTCATAAACCAGGCCGCAGTGCGGGCAGCTATTTAAGGCCTTCTGGCCGAATGGGCTATACATCGGGTTGGCGAATATTTTGCCTTTTCGGCACCTTGGGCACCGGCTGTTTAACAATGCCGGCCATAGCTTAAATTCAGTCTGCTCTGGATTATTCATTCAATAACTTATTTTGAGTTCTCTTTTCGCCGCGTACTGATCCCGAACGGATAGTAGAGGGGGCAAAAGCTGACAAAACTCGTCAGCACAAATATCGTGGCAATTATTAAAAGTACGATAGCTAAAGTGCCTGAAATTACACTCATGTAATACAAAACTACGATGACAAGCGCTGCCGTGATCCGCAGTATCCTGTCAAATATCCCCATATTTTTTTTCATGATCCTGGTTTTTTGTTTTAATCAAAATTACCACGACCATTATTTTTAATATGTGATGATTATCACACAAAGGTATCATTGTCAGCACTTTTTACGACGCAGCGCCGGAATGTATCCCTGTGGTCATATCAAATTTGTCCGAATCCCTTAGCGCTTTAAAACCGCCATTGATATTCACGAGGTTCTGATAACCCCTGGCCCTTAAAATAGAATTAAAGATCATGGAACGATAACCGCCCGCACAATAAACATAATACGCTTTGTTGCGGTCGATCTGCCCCATATTCTTATTGATATAGTCAAGGGGCAGGCTTTCTGCATTCAGCAGGTGTTCCAATGCATACTCATTGGGACGGCGCACATCCAGCAGGTGAACATCTGTTTTTTTATTTAACAGGTCTTCAAGACTTTCGGGAGAAATCGATGCAATGCTGTCGGTTTCTCTGCCTGAAGCCTTCCAGGCAGCTATACCGCCCTGCAGATAGCCTATCGCATTGTCAAAGCCGACACGTGCCAGCCGGGTAACTACTTCCTGCTCACGGCCCTCGTCGGTAATAAGCAGGATAGCCTGGCTGCTATCGGGTATCAGTGCGCCTACCCAGGGTGCAAAACTTCCGTCAACGCCAATATTGATCGAATTAGGGATAAAAGCCTGGCCGAAAACTTCGGGCGCGCGGGTATCGAGTACGATTGCGCCCGTTTCGTTGGCTGCAGTTTCAAAAGCCGCGGGCGAAAGAGCCTGCGTACCCCGGTGCAGTACCTCGCTGATGCTTTCATAACCCTCTTTATTCAGCTTCACGTTCATCGGGAAGTAGGCAGGTGGCGGCGCCAGTCCGCGGGTAACCTCGGTAATGAATTCATTCCTGGTCATCCCTGATCGCAAAGCATAATTGTATTTTTTCTGGTTACCCAGCGTATCGGTGGTCTCATTGCTCATATTCTTCCCGCAGGCCGATCCCGCCCCGTGTGCCGGGTAAATGATGATATCATCATCAAGCGGCATGATCTTGTTCCTCAGCGAATCGTATAGTGTGCCTGCCAGATCCTCCATGGTCATTTTGGCGGCTTTTTGCGCCAGGTCGGGCCGGCCCACGTCGCCGATAAAAAGTGTATCGCCCGAGAATAGCGCTTTTTGCTGCCCGTTTTCATCGGTCAGCAGGTAACAGGCCGATTCCATGGTATGCCCCGGCGTATGCAGCACCCGGATGGTCACCTTGCCCAGCTTGAATTCTTCGTTATCCTTTGCAATATAAGCCTCAAAGCCGGGCTCAGCCGTGGGTCCGTAAATGATCGGTGCGCCGGTTTGACGGTGCAGGTCGACATGGCCCGATACAAAATCGGCATGAAAATGCGTCTCGAAAATATATTTGATCTTCACGCGCGCCTTTTTCGCCTTTTTGATATAAGGTTCTACTTCGCGCAGCGGGTCAATGATAGCCGCTTCATTTTCCGACTGAATGTAATAAGCGCCCTGTGCCAGGCACCCGGTATAGATCTGCTCAATGATCATATCTTATTCAATTAAAGCAGAACAAAGTTCCGCTTTTTCCGGGTAATTGTCGGTGATAAATGTCACACGGCGTTCAATTTATCTGAAGCGTGTTTTATGAAGGGTAAAATGGTACAAGGAAAGCAAGCTGTTTAAGCCGGTATCGAATCGCATGTCAGGATCTCGATGCTGGCGCATAGT
>DASZWG010000442.1:0-2676 GCA_035546675.1 Mucilaginibacter sp.
CACAAATGTTTTGAGCGTTGCAAAATCCTTTATTCCATCAATTTTATCAAAATTGCTAATAAGCAACGAACTTGATCTTTCATCTACGTGATAATAAAAAGAAGAGCCGTCGTCATATTCCCGCGACCCGAAAAAACCTTCTGTGAACGGTATGTCATCTACGAAGTCATCGGGGATGTCTTTAATTATAGTATTTCGCCGTATTTCTTTTTTTTTCTCTTTTACCGAGGCATTCACGATGCTTTGAGAATCTTTTAAGTTAACCGGCCTCATATTAAAAAGAATCCAATCATCCTTATGAAGAAATTCTCCGATTTGGATTTGCTTATCAACAATATATCTTGCGCATTCAGTTATTGTATGCACCCCCCTGACCTTACCGGAGGAAACCCTGATCATGTTTTTTTCCATTTTTTTATTTTTTTGCAGGTGTAAAGTTCAAGTTGGGCTTTCTGAGTACTATCCATTAAAAGGAGTTTTTATTTCTTACAAAGATCATTACAGCAACTCTGTCGCCAGGTTAGCCAGTTCGCTCCTTTCGCCTTTTTGCAGCGTGATATGTGCGTAAAGCGGATGGCCTTTGGCTTTATCGATCAGGTAGGACAAACCGTTACTTTCGGCGTCGAGGTATGGCGTATCGATCTGGAAAATGTCCCCGGTAAACACAAACTTGCTGTTCTCTCCCGCCCGCGATATGATGGTCTTGATCTCGTGCGGCGTCAGGTTTTGCGCCTCATCCACAATAAAGAATATCTTGGTGAGCGTGCGGCCGCGGATAAAAGCCAGCGGCGCGATGGATATTTTATCATTGGCTACCAATTCGTCGATCTTAAGCTGCATTTTTTCATCGTCGCCAAACTGGTCGCGTATAAATTTCAGGTTGTCCCATATCGGCGCCATATAGGGGTCGATCTTCGATTTCACATCACCCGGCAAATAACCGATATCCTTGTTGCTGAGCGGCACGATGGGCCTGGTCACATAGATCTGCCTGAAATTTTTTCGCTGTTCCAGCGCTCCGGCCAGCGCCAGCAGCGTTTTGCCCGTTCCGGCATTGCCCTGTATGGTGACGAGCTTTATATCCGGGTGCATCAGCGCGTGGATAGCAAAGGCCTGTTCCTGGTTCTTCGGCTGAATATTAAATATCGGCTGATCGCTTACTTTTTCCAAAACGCCCGTCTGATTGCTGTAAAATGCGGTTACCGGCCGGCGTTTACCGTACAGGCTGTAAAAATGATTGTTCTTATTGGGCAGAATATTTGCGAATCCTTCTGCCAGCACGCCCTGTTTATCCAATTGCGAAATGATCTTGTCCGATACTTTTGTCAGTATCGTTTCGCCCGTGTACAGGTCCTCCAGGTTTTTGATCTTACCCGTCTCGTAATCTTCCGCATGCAGGTTCAGCGCTTTGGCTTTCAGACGCAGGCAGATATCTTTGGAAACCAGGATGATCTTTTTATCCGGGTATTCGTCCTGCAGTCCCAGCGCGGCGTTCAGTATACGGTGGTCGATCTTGTCGTTACCGAAAACGGCTTCGGCATCGATGGGTCCGGCCTTTACATCCATCACCACCCTGAAGCTGCCCTTGTCCTTTCCCTTCAGCGGTATCCATTTGTTCAGCAGGTTGCGGCGCGAAATATTATCCATCAGCCTGATGAAACTGCGCGCTTCGAAATTGCGGGTATCGTTCCCGCTTTTCATGTTATCCAGTTCTTCCAGCACTTGTATAGGCAGGGCTACATCATGCTCCTGGAAGTTCTCGAACGCATTATGATCATAAAGGATAACAGAGGTATCTAATACAAATATCTTTTCTTTCCCGTTGGGTGGCATAGGGAGCTAAATTATGGAATTTTTGATTGTTGTAAGGTTGCAAAGTTGAAATGTTGTAAGATTAAAACACCCGGAGTTTATATGACGGTACTAAAACAACCTTTCAACTTTACAACATTCAAACATTACAACCGGCGAAGCTGCCCCCAAAAAGCGAAAACGGAAGAACACTCTTGCGAATGCCTTCCGTTTTCTGACCTCTGCGTGACCGTAGCCATTCAGAAGCATCAAGTTTTGTGTAGATTGACTGACCTGCTCTCGTTTTAGCCCTTGCGGGCGGCAACTGTTTGCGAGGATCATTGTGTGTGCCCGCGCTACTCCGTAAAATAACGCTGCTCACCAATACCTCATATGATTCTCACGCATTTTCCGCGACTTTCGTCCCTTCATTTTTGTGGTCTTCAGCCACGCGTCGTTTCCGAGCGGCTTTCGCCGTCTTCTCTTCTGCGGTACTCAGGTCTTCCCGTGGTCGGTTGCTCCTCCGAAGAGTTGCCCCTTTTCACTTTCTGTTTCCTGTCGAGGCTGTCAAAGTACGTCGTTCTTGATGTTATCTAAGGTAGTGTGCAAACCGACGCTTGTCAAGTTTTTTTCGTCTTTTTTATAAACAGTTTCTTAACATTTTGGCTATAGTTTGCTAACAATAATTGAGCATTGATTTATAGCAGTTTGCGTATAAAACTTGTTACAATACCTGTTATTGTTAACAGGGCGGTTACTAACAAAATGAGGCAGAACGGGTTCCGTACTGGATGAAAAAAATTCCCAAAATCCTGGAATCGCTGAATTTTTTATGAAAAATGCCTCTTGATTTTGATCCTGACGAGCTTGCTTACCGGGGTGTTA
>DASZWG010000443.1:0-7862 GCA_035546675.1 Mucilaginibacter sp.
ATCATTCGCCACTAACCATTCCCGAACTCCAAAACGATTGCCTGTGTTACCTGCAATATAACGGAAAGCCTGTTAAAGCAGCACGGTTGTTTGCGGGCTATGAGCATGATGAAGGGCTAAAGCGTATAGCGGCACATTTTAACAGCGACGTCACTCAATTCAGTCGAATAGTTCCAGACCCGGCGATTATCGCTAAACTACGAGGCATTACATCGCGCAAGTCATTCGCCGAACAGGACCTGTCGTTATTTGAAAGTTCCGCCGAAGCCTATCATAGCCTGATGCTTGATATCATCCACAGGCAGCAGGCGTCAACGCGGCTGATACTAAAAGGGGACACCGTAAGAAAGATATTTGTTGACGGTGGTTTCAGTAAAAATCCATTGTTTATGCGGCTGCTTGCCGAGTCATTCCCTCAAATGGAAGTCTATGCCGCGTCGGTAGCGCAGGCCAGCGCAATAGGAACTGCGATGGCTGTACGCCGGCATTGGAACACTAAACCTGGTCCCGAAAATATCATTAAGCTTGAGCGCCCGGTTATTTAGCTGCGCCCTTTTTTCTTCTGAAAAAATTCAGGTATATCGAAATAAAGGCTGCGGCAAAAAAGCAAACCGTAGTTGCCGTATCAACCAGGGATGCACTTATCGGTCGCCCGGCGATCTTATCCGCATAATATTTGATCAAAGAATCGGGCAGGTTGTGCTCGCCCATCTTTTCCTTAACATGCCATTGCCAGTCCGTTACCGGGCAATAACCCCAGCCGTACCAGATACCCAGCACAAACCAGCAAAAAGCCGTCAGCAGCGCAACTATCAAATGCAGCTTTCGTGTGCGTTTCCATATCCAGCCCAGCAGGTTAAAGCCGATAATGACCAGGTGAAACAGGGTAAGTAAAATATCCAGGATATGAAGACCCACGGATGATCTTTTTCACGAATGTACAGCTAATTGCAGGCAGGAGCAAAAAGGATGGATGTGGCTTTGCGATGATAAACAAAAGCCTGCCGGGAAACGTTCAGTATAGAACAAAGGCGAATAAAAAACGGGAGCCGGCTTACCGCTCCCGTATGCGTAGTTTAGCTTAAACTACTTCCGTTTCCAATGCCGGAATAAATTCCGCTTATTGGTTAATACAAACCTAACTATGCAGCCGCTTTCTCAACATGATCCGCGTCACTATTTGAACTGATGTTTATCATTTGTCCGGTTGGGCGCAGGTGCAACCTTTATACTATGAAAAAACAACATCCGGTCAGGCCCAAGCTTCCGCCTCAGCCCCGCAACAAGGGCGGCTTCAACTGGATGTGGCTCATTTACCCATTGCTGATCCTTGCGTTTATCATTCCATCACTCACTGGTTCTTATTCATCCAGCGAACACATTACCTGGCAGCAGTTCGACAGCCAGATACTAAGCCGCAAAGCAGCGGAGAAGCTCGTGGTGGTAAACGGCGAGCAGGTGGACGTTTACATCAAAAAAAGTTTTGCGAAGGACAAGCAGTTCAAGGATGTTTTTAAGTCGGGATACAACAACGGCCCACAGTATACTTTCAATATCGGCTCGGTCGATTCATTCACGCGCCATCTCGACGATGCGGAAAAGGATTTTGCATTACAGGATAAGGTTCCGGTCGATTATGAAAAAAGCTCTAATACATTGCTGAATATCCTGGCCTGGATATGGCCCTTGTTGCTGATCATTCTTTTATGGGGATTCTTTTTCAGGCGGGCCGGTCCAATGAAGGGTGCAGGAGGCGGTACGTCTATATTCAACTTCGGTAAATCGACCGCAATGCTGGTCGAAAAAAACAAAAGCACAGTTACATTTAAAGATGTAGCAGGTCTGGAGGAGGCTCAGCTGGAAGTACGCGAGATCGTGGATTTTCTGAAGACGCCGGGTATGTTCACCAAATTGGGAGCCAAGATACCGAAAGGGGTTATCCTGGTGGGGCCACCAGGAACAGGAAAAACGCTTTTGGCCAGGGCCGTAGCCGGAGAGGCTAAAGTGCCTTTCTTTTCCATATCCGGCTCTGAGTTTGTCGAGATGTTTGTGGGTGTGGGTGCATCACGCGTGCGCGACCTGTTCAGGCAGGCCAAAGAGAAATCGCCCTGTATCATATTTATTGACGAGATCGACGCCATCGGCCGTTCGAGGGGCAAAGGCGCTTTTTTGAGCGGCACCAACGACGAACGCGAAAGTACGCTGAACCAATTGCTGACCGAAATGGACGGTTTCGGTACGAACAGCGGCGTGATCGTGATGGCGGCGTCCAATCGGGGTGATATGCTCGACCCTGCGCTGTTGCGTCCGGGGAGGTTCGACCGGCATATCTACCTGGAGCTGCCTAACATGCACGAAAGGGAAGCTATATTTAAAGTACACATGCGCCCGCTGGTGCTGGACGATAACATCGATACCCGCCTGCTTGCCGGGCAAACGCCGGGTTTTTCGGGGGCCGATATCGCCAACATCTGCAATGAGGCCGCTTTGGTGGCTGCCCGGAAAAAAGAGAACAAGATCGGCAGGGACGATTTTATGGAAGCGATAGACCGGGTTGTGGCCGGGCTCGAAAAGAAAAGCAAGATCATCACACCCGACGAGAAGCGTCGCATAGCTTATCACGAGGCCGGGCACGCGGTGATTAGCTGGCTGCTGAAAAATGTCGACCCATTGGTAAAGGTTTCCATCATTCCGCGCGGTAAATCGCTGGGTGCAGCCTGGTACCTGCCCGAAGAAAAGGAACTGCGTACCGAATCGGCTTTTACTGAACATCTGTGCGCCACGCTGGGCGGCAGGGCGGCTGAAGAAGTAGTTTTTGACGAAGTATCTTCAGGGGCATTGGACGATCTTGAAAAAGTGACGAAGGAAGCCTACATGATGGTGATGTATTACGGCTTTAACAAAAAATTAGGCAATACCAGCTACTATGATTCGACCGGCCAGAGTGAGAATGCCATACAAAAACCCTATAGCGAAGAAACCGGAAAGCTGATCGACGAGGAAGTGCGTAAACTGGTTAACAACGCTTATCAGCATGCCCGGGAGATACTGCAACACAACAGGTCGTCGCTGGACCAGGTTGCCCAGCTATTGCAATCGCGCGAGATCATTTTCAAAGAGGACCTGGAAAAGATCATGGGCAAGCGCGGTAAGCCGGAAGTTAAAACAGAAGAAAGCGCAAAACCCATTGCGGCGAAAGGGTAACCGCCTTTCTCATGCAAAGCCGGATTTGCGATGTGTGCAGATGTTTTTGATTAAGCAAGCAGTGTCTTCAAACTGAAGGCACTGCTTAACTGAAATTCTCAAAACCGGGATAGATTTATCCTTTGTCGTTGGTGATTTTGGTCACTTCAATGGTATCGCCGTTTACGGTACCATCAACTTCCACATTTTTGCCCGCGTATTTTAACACGGCTTTTTGATTAGCTATTTTGTAAACCTTATCGCCTACAACCAAAACGGCCGCTGCGCCGCCCTTGATGCAATGACTAACACATTTTATCCGGCTCTCAAGGCCGCCCATATCCTTCTTGCTCGCAACGCAGGTAGAGTCGCTGATGTAGCCCTTCAAATGTTCGTCAGTTGTTTTAAATGCGAACGATGCGGCCATTGCCAGAACAAGGGC
Organism: Mucilaginibacter sp.; assembly: GCA_035546675.1. Taxonomy (GTDB): domain Bacteria; phylum Bacteroidota; class Bacteroidia; order Sphingobacteriales; family Sphingobacteriaceae; genus Mucilaginibacter. The sequence goes on from DASZWG010000443.1 coordinate 3,626, forward strand.
GCCCGATAACAGGTACTTTTTCATAATTCAATAGGTTTTAATGAATGATGATCAAATATAACCAACAAGCAAAGCCAAATCAAAATAAACAGGGATTTTTTTAAGTGTAATGGCACAAGGCTTTAGTCAGTCCCGCATAAGACGCTTCCGGTATGCCCAAGTATTAAAAATATTTATTTGATTTTTGCGTATTATAATAAATATACAATTATTATATTCGTTAGATAATTTACTGTAAATCAATACTTATAACTGATTGCATTAAATAGCAAAATCAATCTTGCTGGTTCGTAAATAAGCCTTCTGTTATACATAACCATTTTTCACAATTAAAACCAATAATCATGAGAAAGTTCAAATCAGTTTTTCAGGCCCTGCCTGCGATCATTATTGCAATGGCACTTTTTTCGTGCGGTGGTTCCGGCACAAAAAAATCCGGCGATTCAACAGCTAACAGCGGCGCCGACACGGCAAAAAAAGCCGCAACGGCAATGGTGCCGTTTGATGTGCTGGATGTGAGGCATACGATAAAAGATTATGCCAAATGGAGGCCAATTTTCGACGCCGATTCGGTAAATCGTAAAGCCGCCGGTATGCAGGAACTGGCAGTGGGCAGAGAGGTTGACAGCGCCAACAACATACTGATTGCATTTAAAATTTCAGACATAGCGAAGGCTAGGGCAATGTCAGCCGATCCGAAGCTCAAGGCAACCATGGACCAGGCCGGTGTGATCTCCAAACCGGACTTTGGCTACTATCACATCATCCGGTTCAGCGGCGGACCCAACGCAACGCAGTGGGTAGTTATAAACCACAGAGTAAAAGACTTTGCCGCATGGCTAAAGGTTTATGACGGCGAAGGCGAAGCGAAACGCGCAAGCGAAGGATATACTGACCGGGCGCTGGGGCGCGGCATCGATGATACAACCATGGTGCACCTGGTATTTCAGGTTACCGACATGGCAAAAGCTAAGGCTGCTATATTTTCGGACGATAAGAAAAAGCTGATGGAAAGTGCCGGCGTGATCGGGAATCCCGATATCAGGTTTTATAACGCGGCACAATAATCTGCTTGATTCGATAAGGACACTTAATACCTGGTCCGCAGTCTTTGGCTGCGGACTTTTTTTTACGTCCGCACCCGATCAATTCATTATCCTGTATTCATTTGGCGTTTGGCCGGTGCGCTGTTTAAACAGGCGGGTAAAATGCTGGGGGTATTTGAAGCCCAGTTCGTAGGCTATTTCGCTTACGGACTTGCTGCGGTCGAATATCTTTTCTTTGGCTACATCCATCAGTTTAGCCTGGATGTATTCCTGTGCCGAGCGGCCGGTCTCCTTTTTTACCAGGTCGCCAAAGTAATTGGACGACAGGTGCACCTGGTCGGCACACCAGGCCACCGATGGCAGGCCCAGCGTTTGGGGCTTATCCGAAGCAAAGTAATCGTTCAGCAGGCTCTCGAATTTTTCAAGCATACCTTTATGCACATGATCGCGCGTGATGAACTGCCGGTCGTAAAAACGCATGCAATAGTTCAGGAACAGCTCGATATTGTTGGCAATGAGCGTTTTGCTGTGCTTATCGATGGCCTGGTTCAGCTCCATCCCGATCTTGGCAAAACAATCCAGCACGATCTGCCGCTCGCGCTCGGACAGGTGCAGCGCCTCGTGTGATTCGTATAAAAAGAAGGAATAATCGTGGATATGCCTGCCGAGCGCAGTACCGCGGACTAGGTCGGGATGGAAGGCCAGCGCATAGCCTTTAGGCTGAAAATAGCTGCCGTCGGTTTCGATACCCGCCACCTGGCCCGGCGCCATGAAAACCAGCGTTCCTTCCTGGTAATCGTACAAATGCCGGCCATATACCAGGTCGCCGCATTTTATGTCCTTCAGAAACACGATATAAAACCCGAAATACATGCGGTAATGCTGGCGGGGTTTGGCCTTTGAGAGATCGACCACCGTCACTAAGGGGTGCAGTGTTTGGTGGTTGTTGAAATCGTTGTACTGGCTGATGGTATCGAATCTGCGGATATTTTCCATGTCTTTTCGCTTATCTTATTCAAAACTACGGGTTTTGTTACCGGTTTATATAGTATCAGTAATATTGGTAGACGATACCGTAATCGGTATAACACATCGCCCGAAAATAAGCCTCAACTTTGGCCTGTGATTTAAAAAAATAATACAACTATGAAAAAACGTAAGTTAGGTAAAAGCGGCCCCGAGGTTTCAGCACTCGGTTTGGGCTGCATGGGATTGAGCTTTGGTTTAGGGCCCGCTACAGAAAAACAGGATGCTATTAAACTAATCCGTCGTGCATTTGAGATCGGCGTCACTTTTTTTGATTCGGCCGAGGCGTACGGACCTTATGTTAACGAAGAAGTGGTGGGCGAGGCGATCGAACCGTTCCGCGACCAGGTAGTGATCGCCACGAAATTCGGCTTTAAGAACGGTAAGCCGCCGGAAGGTTTGGACAGCCGGCCCGAAAATATCCGCGCGCATACAGAAGCGGCGCTCAAACGCCTGCGTACCGACCACATCGACCTGCTGTACCAGCACCGCGTCGACCCGAATGTGCCTATCGAAGATGTGGCGGGAACGGTCAAAGAACTGATCGCCGAAGGCAAAGTGAAACATTTCGGCATGTCGGAGGCTGGTGTTGAAAGCATCCGCAGGGCGCATGCCGTACAGCCGGTCACGGCGCTGCAAAGCGAATATTCGCTATGGTGGCGCCATCCGGAGGCCGAGATACTTCCGCTTTTGGAGGAACTGGGCATCGGATTTGTGCCGTTCAGCCCGCTTGGCAAAGGGTTCCTTACCGGGGCGATCAACGAGAACACCACTTTCGACAAAAGCGACTTCCGCAACGTGGTTCCGCGTTTTTCGGAAGAGAACCGCAAAGCCAACCAGAGTTTGGTGGATGCGCTCGGCCATATCGCTGCTCAGAAAGGCGTTACCAACGCTCAGGTTGCCATTGCCTGGCTGCTGGCGCAGAAACCATGGATCGTTCCGATACCGGGCACCACAAAGATCAGCCGTTTGGAAGAGAATATGGCCGCCGCCGATATTGAGCTGACCAAACAAGATATGGATGAAATTGAAAGCGTGCTTGGTAATATCGAGGTTCAGGGTGCCCGTTACCCGCAGCAAATGCAGCAGATGGTGGGTAAATAACAGATCGATTGTATAATTTTATGTTTGACGATAAACGGGAATAATTATGGAAATCAAACGCAGCGGCACACAGCCTTCGGGCAAAGGACCCGCAGAATATTTTACCGGGTCGGTACGCGTCGACCCGCTTAACAGCCCGCCCGAGCCTGCCCGCGTGGCTATGGCCCTGGTGACTTTTGAGCCCGGCGCCAGAACGGCCTGGCATACGCATCCCTTCGGGCAAACGCTGATCGTTACCTCGGGTTGCGGATGGATACAGGCTGAGGGCGGCAAAAAGGAAGAGATCAGGCCCGGAGACGTGGTGTATTTTAAGCCGGACGAAAAGCACTGGCACGGCGCGACGGCAACAACCGGCATGAGCCACATCGCGGTACAGGAAAAGCTGAATGGTTCGCCGGTGACCTGGATGGAACACGTAACCGATGAACAATATAGTCAGTAGTCATGAAAGTCAGGCTTAAAAGCTCACTTTGCAGACTTTGCATCATATTTTTGGGTATGACATTGACATTATCCACCGCCGCGCAGGATCATCGCGTTATCCGGCTCGCTAAAATAGAGGTCGACCCGGCACAACTGGAGCAATACAATGCTGCGCTGAAGGAACAGATGAACACAGCCATCAAAACCGAACCGGGTGTGCTGACCTATTACGCAGTTGCCGATAAGGCTGATCCTTCACACATCACTATTTTGGAAATATACGCCGATACAGCGGCTTACGAGTCACACATCCGGACGGCGCATTTTAAAAAGTACAAAGCTACGGTGCAGAACATGGTCAAAAAACTGGAACTGGTGGATGTGACGCTCATTGCATCAGCGAAGAAAAACGGGATGTGATTATTAAATTTAATTCAAACTCAATGAACGAAAATACTCCCGAAATCTTTGAACGTATGCTTGCCGGTGGTCTGTTCCGGCTCGATGATCCGGCGTGGCAGCCGGTTGCGGAGGCAGTTAACCGTACAATAGGACTGTCAGCAGCGCTGAATACCTCGACCGATACCGATCAGATACGGGAGCGGCTAAGCGAGATCATAGGGAGCCGGATCGATCAG
>DASZWG010000444.1:0-4471 GCA_035546675.1 Mucilaginibacter sp.
CCGGATCGCCGTAAATATTGAAATACCGGAGGATAAAGAACAAAACCAGCGCACCGAGACCGTAATACAGCAGCAGCTTGCGGCGTTTGACCGCATCATAAGTTTTGGTATACATCGTGCCCAGCACATAGCCGATCATCATCAAGCCGGTCCAGGGGAGCAGGGCGTAGGCGATCAGTAAACCGCGCGTGGCGCTGATCGGGTAGAAGGCCCCAAAGCCTGCACCCGATAACAACAGTTTACCCACGAACGTGTCATTAACCAAATGTATTTTAAACGGGTCCAAAATATTATGCCCGAAAACCAGTATGATGCCTATTGCAGCTATGACCGGCATGGGCAGCCATACCAGCAACCCCAGCAGCACCATGCTGCCGCCAATGGCCCATATCACCTGCAGAACCAGCACATGATATAATGGATCGAGGGTAATAGCGAAGGTTATAACGATCACTTCAATAGCAATAAGCCATAGTCCCCGTTTGATAAGAAATGCGCTGAACTGGCTTTTGGTACGGCGTGTTCCGGCCAGGTAAGCCGAAATACCGCTCAGAAAAACGAACGTCGGCGCGCAGAAATGGGTTATCCAGCGTGTAAAGAACAGTATGGGCGTTGTTATTGCCAGGTCGGTCGGCTCGGGATGGCCATAGTGAAAAAAATCGCGGATATGGTCGATGGCCATAATAAGCATGACAAGGCCCCGTAAAATGTCAATAGACGCAATGCGTTGCTTAGGTGCGGGTTCGGCTAATGCTACCATTGTGGTCGGTTTGAGAGTTGCTGCACGAATATAAGCAAATTGGAAAGCAAAAAAAGAAGAGGAATACTAAAATTATTAGCCAAATGACAAGCATTTTATCAACAAGGATATAATTACTTCCAAACTACGGGGATATATCTTTCCATCCGAAAGGAATTTAAACCATTAAAAAATAAAATAGTCTTTCATTTAAACGCACAATGCGTTACTTTTACACATTAACCCGCTAAGTAAACCAAATTATGACATCGAGACGTGAATTTTTAAAGACCTCTGCCCTTGCATCGGCAGGTCTTTTAGTCGCACCTAAATTATTCGCATTCAACAAAAAATACATCGGCCTGCAGTTGTATACTGTTCGCGATGCCATGGGCAAAAATGTACCGGCCACATTAGCTCATGTGGCAAAGATCGGCTACAACTCGGTCGAAGCCAGCTACGGCGACGGTAAGTATTACGGCGTTGCGCCCGCTGCCTTTGCCGATCTGCTCAAAAAGAATGGCCTTATTATGCCAAGCTGCCACTACCTGCTGGGTGAAGGCGGCAAAGCTCCCGGAACCATACTGAACGGTTGGGACAAAGCCGTTGAGGACGCAGCATCCGTAGGGCAAAAATATATGGTGTGCGCCTGGCTCGCCCCATCAGAACGCGGCAACCTCGATCATTTCAAAAAACTGGCCGAGTATTTTAACAAAGCCGGCGAGACCTGCAAAAAATCAGGTATCCAGTTCTGCTACCACAACCATGACTTCGAATTCATCAAACAGGACGGTCAATATCCTTACGATATCCTGCTGAACGATACCGATAAAAACCTGGTAAAGATGGAGATAGATCTTTACTGGCTTACCAAAGCCGGCCAGGACCCAGTTGCCCTGATCGAAAAGCATCCCGGCAGATTCCCGATGTGGCACATCAAAGACATGGACAACACCCCGAAAAAAATGTTCACAGAAGTAGGTAATGGTGTGATCGATTTCAAAAGAATATTCAAACATGCCGATAAGGCAGGTCTGAAGTATTTCTTCGTCGAACAGGATATCTGTCCCGGCGACCCGTTCGTGAGCATTACCGAAAGCTATAATTATATTAAGAAGAACCTTGTATAACCTAAATTTGAATGACTGATGGGAGCCGGACTTGTTTGAAGAGTCCGGCTTTTTTATGTCAGGGCCAGATACTTTTCAGCGGGGAATAAACCAACCTGTCTGCTGAAAATCCATGGGATGAGCTTAATACTATCTTATCCAGCGGTTTTTGCGGGAAGAAGATCGAAGTCATTACCGTAAGACCATTATCGGCGAACAGTTCTACTGACGCCGCATCGATGATGATCTTTACATCCGTCCCCCTGCTGTGGCTTATCCTGGGGAAGCTGAAACGTTTGGCAAAGTCTTTATTAAAGCCGGATTCGCCTGCCTGCGTCCTGTCAATATACCAGGCGCGCTCCTTTTCGTCGTAACCAACAACCAGCTTCTCTCCCTGACCATTCGAAAAGGTAAGTGCAAAATCCTTCAGCAAAGCCGAAGACAGGCTGATCTCAAACTGCGGATCGCTGCGCCCCAGCTTTTTCGTCAGGCCGGTATTTTCGCCTGCTTTTACATTTTGCAGGGTTACCGTAGCCGTTTTTAGCCGGTCAAGCTCCTTTACCGGCCCGGATGCTACATCATACACCGAATCCGCTTTTACCAATTTCAGTTCTCGGGGTATGGTCATGGCGCTGCGCCAGGTTTGGGTGGGCACATTTTGTGCGTACAGCCAGTTACTCATCCAGCCCAGGAATATGCGCCTGTTACCGGTATTGCTCCAGGTAACACCCGCATACTCGTCCGTCCCCTGGTCTACCCAGCGCGTACCGGTATAATTTGGCGTAAAAGTTTTACCGTCAAAATTCCCGGTAAAATATTGCGTTGCCGAACCTCCCTGCGGGCCGCCGGGATTAATATTAACGATCAGCACCCACATCTTTTTGCCGTTGGCTGCTGTCATTTCGAACAGGTCAGGACACTCCCATACACCGCCGTGGGCACCACTGTGCTGCCCAAACTCGCTTTCTTTGGTCCACTGTTTCAGATCATGTGATGAATAAAATGTAATATGATCTTTAGTGGCCAAGGTCATTACCCATTTTTGCTCTGGCGCATACCACATCACTTTGGGGTCGCGGAAATCGCTTATCCCGGGGTTTTTGATCACCGGGTTATGTGCATACTTGGTCCAGGTCATGCCACCATCGTTGCTGTAGGCAATGCTCTGGTTCTGGGCATCAACCCTGCCCTGCTTTTCTCTTTCCTGGCTGTGCTGGGTAAAAATGGCTACCAAAGGCGGCTGCCCGTTTTTTCCGAATCCGCTGGTGTTATGATAATCAACAACGGCGCTTCCCGAAAATATCAGGCCGATGCTGTCGGGATAGATAGCGATTGGTCTATTGGTCCAGTGCACCAGGTCGGTGCTGGTGGCATGCCCCCAGTGCATGGGCCCCCAAACCGTACCATTTGGATAATACTGGTAAAACAGGTGATAAGTCCCTTTGTAATAAACCAGCCCGTTCGGGTCGTTCATCCAATGGGCAGGCGGCGAGAAATGCACCTGTGGACGGTACTGTTCGTGATAGCGCTTTTGAGCCGACGCACTAAGCCCAATCAATATCATCATAATACCGAACCCGATTTTCCTGCCCATATCAATGCATGGTTAAAGTGCGCTCGATCTGCTCCAGCGAAGTACCCTTGGTTTCGGGCATCATCCGCCAAACGAAGATCAGTTGCAGTATCATCATCACGGTAAAGAACAGGAACGTCGTCGACTCGCCAAAGTGATCGGTGATGTATACAAACGAAAATGCAATGATCGTCGCCATGGTCCAGTGCGTAAAACTGCCGAGCGTTTGCCCTTTGGCCCGCACCTGGTTGGGAAATATCTCGGATATGAAAACCCATATAACCGCTCCCTGCGAGAAAGCAAAGAAGGCGATGTAAGCCATCAGGTAAAAGGTAACATAATAGCCGCTGCTGCCAATAGCCAGATGCGCGGACAAAGTTGCGGCATTGTTATTGAACCAAAGCGTAACCAGCCCCAGCGTAAGTATCAGCCCGAAAGAGCCGATATACATCAGTTTCCGGCGACCGATCTTATCGATAAAAAAGATCGCCACCATGGTGAATACCAGGTTGACGGCTCCGAGGCAAACAGATGAAAACAGGGAGTCGTTCTTAGCCAGGCCTGCCATCGAAAAAATGCGTGGTGCATAGTAGATAATGGCATTGATTCCCGATACCTGGTTGAAGAACGCGATCAGTATGGCAAGCATAGCCGGAAAACGGTAACGGGGGTTGAACAGGCTTTCGCCGTGTACGTCTTTTTTCTCTTCGTTACGCGCATTGATGATCGTCTCCATTTCCTGCTGATAGCCTGCAGGGTTTATTATTTGCAGCGTTTTAGCAGCTTCTTCATTTTGAGAACGGTGCAGGATGAGCCAGCGCGGACTTTCGGGCACAAACCGAAGCAGCACCAGGAATAACAGCGAGGGTATGCCCATGATGCCCAGCATCAGCCGCCACGAATCGTGGAACAATAAGCCGATGATATAATTTGAAAGGTACGATATCAGGATACCCAGCACGATGTTGAACTGGAACAGGATGACTAACCGGCCCCTAACCTTTGCGGGCGATATTTCCGAAATATAGATCGGCGCTATAACCGACGAAG
>DASZWG010000445.1:0-5647 GCA_035546675.1 Mucilaginibacter sp.
CTGTCGTGTCAGACCGCGAACCCGGCAAGCTGATCGTGAGCTGGCCGGTTACCTCTTTCAAAGGTACCCTGACGATAGTATTCACTGATCATCGTATCGCCTTGAACCTGGCCGCGCCCAAAGGTGCCAGGTGGCATTTACATCTTGTCACCGCAAATAGCGCTGAATTACCTTTTGTCAATATTTCGGAAGAAGAGGTCAGCGCAATGTTCCAGGGAGTTCCTTACCGGCTTTCTGTGCTGAAAGGATCATGTGCGCAGACAGGCGACACCTTCAGCCTGGCGCCTGAAAATGGTAGTTTACTATTGGATCTCTAACGACGAAATTTCAGGCGGAAGGCTTGGTCCCGTTTCTCTTTTTGGTTTGAACGCTTTCCGTTTTTTCGTGCCCGTTAGGTTTATGAGACCTGGAATGTGATGACTTTGAGTGCTGATTTTCTTCCGCCGCGTCGATGGAGTGTTTACGCATAAAATCGCCTTCTTTCTCGGCAAGGTGCGACAGCCGCGCGTAGAACTTGCTTAATTGATCGAGTTCCTCTTCGCTTAGGTCCTCGATGCTCACCATGCGGTTACTGCTTCCCTGCTGCGAGGCGATCAGCTCGTTTAATTTCAGGTGTATCGCTTTACTGTCTTTATTTTGCGATTTCTGGATCAGGAAAACCATCAGGAAAGTGATGATGGTGGTTCCGGTATTGATCACCAGTTGCCAGGTATCCGAATAGTGGAACACCGGGCCTGTGATAACCCAAACGATTATAGTGGCCATCGCGATAATGAATGCAGCCGAACTCCCGGTGGCCAGTGTCGCCCAATCCGAAAAGCGCTCGAAAAGGTTTTTTTTCTTTTTATGTTTCATCGCATTTTAATGATGTAAATACAGTGGGCAGGCGGTTTGGTTTGTTGCGGGAAGAGAAATTTTGTCCATTGGTCATAACGGATTAAAATCCATTGTTACAGGATTTCCCGAGGCTACGCCTCTCGCTGTTGTTTAGAGCCATCGGCTCGCAGCATCTTGTAAAGACGGTTTTCAACCCGTCTGGAAAGGACCTGCGAAGAAAACGTCCAACCTCAGTTCAGCCCCAAAATGTTAAATCTCCCTTGCGCGCATTGCTTTTTGTAACAGAAGCGATATATTTATCGTCTTAGACTGAAAACCCATTCCTATGCCACACAAATTACTCAGATCTTTACTTTTAATCGCAGCCGTTTCTTTGTTTTCCGTCCAGTCGCGCGCTCAGTTGCGCCTGCCCGAAGGTTACTTCTGGAAGGAACTGCCCAACGGGTTGCAGGTGCTGGTGATCGAAAATCACAAGGTTCCGCTGGCCACTATCGAGATCGCCGTAAAGAACGGTGCGTACACCGAAGGCCCCGAGTACAGCGGCCTGTCGCACCTGTTCGAGCACATGTTCTTTAAAGCCAACCGGGATTACCCGACGCAGGAGAAATTTCTGAAACGGACCCAGCAGTTGGGCGCCATCTGGAACGGCACGACAAGCGTAGAGCGTGTGAATTATTTTTTCACCTTCGATAAGGACAGTCTGAAGGCGGGTTTGCAGTTTATGAACTCGGCCATACGCTTCCCCATCTACCGCGAGGAGGACATGAAAAAGGAGCGCCCGGTGGTTGACGGTGAGTTCCAGCGCGCTGAAAGCGACCCGGGTTTCCAGCTTTGGTACGCAGTGCAGCAGCACCTGTGGGGCGATCTGGTAACGCGTAAAGTCGCCATTGGCATACACCAGGTGATCAATACTGCCACGCCCGAGAAGATGATGGTGATCAAGAACAAATATTACTATCCCAATAACAGTTTGCTCACCATTTGTGGCGATGTGAACCACGAACAAGCCTTTGCACTGGCCGAAAGCATTTTCGGCAGCTGGGCCAGCAGCGGTTTCGATCCGCAAACCAAGTTTCCGATACCGCCGTTCAAACCGCTGGATTCGAGCACATTTTTTGTGAAAGAAATGCCCATCGCGCAAACTCCCGATATGCAGTTCTCGTGGCAGGGACCGTCGTTCCTCACCGATTCGGCATCGACGGTTGCCGCCGATGTGTTTTCGACCATCGTCGGCCTCAACTCGGCAAAGCTGCAGCAGGCATTGGTGGACAAAGGCCTGGCTTCGTACGTATCGCTGGGTTACAGCACCTGTAAGTACGTAGGACCCATCGATATTTTTGTGAACCCCAACCCCAACAAACTGAAGGAATGCTACCAGGAACTGATGAACCAGATCAGCCACTTTACCGACCCCGATTATTTTACGGACGAGCAGTTGAGCGACGCTAAAGCCATACTGCTGCGGAACGACATCAGGGCGAAGGAAAAACCGTCGAGCCTGCCCAGCCAGGTAAGCTACGACTGGTGCAGCACATCGCTTAACTATTATACCGACCTGGAAAGCAATTATCAAAAGGTGACCCGTGCGGATATTGAGCGGTATATCAAAAAATATATTGCCGGTAAACCCATGGTTGCCGGGCTCATCATCAGTCCCGAAATGAACAAACAGGTAAATGCCGGTTCCTTTTTTGTCGCCAAATAAAACCTGACCATCATGAAAAAGAAAATATCGATCTTACTGGCCGCTGCTGCATTGTTCAGCCTGAATGCGGTTTACGCGCAATCCAAAGCTTATCAAACTACTGTTGACGGTGTGAAGGTGATCGTTCAGCCGAGCGGCAACGACATTGTGGAAATACAGACCATTATCGAAGGCGGGGTACAGAATTATCCCCCGGGTAAAGCGGGTATAGAATCGCTGGCCATGACGGCCCTGACCGAGTGCGGTACCTTGCACCATGACAAGAACGCATTTAAAGATGCGCTTGACAAGGTGAATGCCGAACTGTACGGCTACAGCGGAAAGGATTATTCGGTGATCCGTATGAACTGTATCAAAAGTGATTTTGATGTGGTTTGGCCTCTGTATGTCGAGGCGATCACCATACCCAAATTCGACCCTAACGAGTTTGCGCGCATTAAACAGGATGCTATCAACCAGATCAAGGAGAACGACAGCCAGCCCGATGCGGCTATTGACAAATATGCCAATAAAGTAGCCTTTCAGGGCCGGGCCTACGCAGAGGACCCCGACGGTACCGTTGATGTGATATCCAAGCTGACGCCGGAAGAAACCGACGCTTATTATCATTCCATACTGACCCGGTCGAGGATGCTGATCGTGGTTGTGGCCGATCTGGATAAGGCGACCATCGAGCGCGAGGTGAGCAAGCTGCTTTCGGGTATCAAAGCGGGTTCGCCGTACGATTTAAAGAAATCGTTCTTCAGGGTATACAAAAATACCTTCTCGGAAGAGGAACGCGGTTTGGCCACCAATTACGTGGAGGGTGTTACGAGCGGCCCGGAGACCGGCTCACCCGATTTTAACGCCTTCAATGTGGCTATGCGCATTTTTGCCAACCGGCACTTCCTCGAAGTAAGGACCAACAACGGCTTATCATATGCGCCCCAGGCCTGGTTCAACACGGGTTCGACGTCTGTAGCTAAATTCTCGGTATCGACCACGCAGCCCGATAAATACATCGAGGTGTTCAATAAGCTGGTCGACAAGGTGCGTACCGATGGTTTTACACCCGAAGAAGTAGCCGACATGAAGACCACTTACCTGACGGGCTTCTTTTACCGCCAGGAAACCAACCGGGCGCAGGCTTCATCGCTGGCTGCCAACGAGGTATTGTTTGGCAACTGGCGACGTTCGCTTACACTGGTGGATGATGTGAAAAAGCTGACGGTGAACGATGTGAACGATGCCTTCAGGAAATACATTGGCGATATTGTGTGGGTTTACCAGGGCGATCCTAAAAAGGTTACGCCTGCAAACTATACCAATGGCTTGAACAGGGGCGATAACCCGGTAAATCAATAAAAACTTAGGGAAGTATCAGGAAGCGAGTGCTACCTCGGGCTCCTTTACATTGCCCATGGGCAGCGTAAAGAAGAATTCGGTGCCCCACCCAGGTTCGCTCTGGACCCAGATCTTGCCGTTGCATTTTTCGATCAGATCTTTGCAAAACAGCAGGCCCATGCCGGTACCGGTCTCGTTATTGGTGCCGGTGCCGCTGTCGACCTTACTTTTGAACAATTTGTTCAGCTGGTTGTCGGTCATGCCTACGCCGGTATCCTTTACCGATAGCAGTACGTAGTTATCGTCCTGAAGACCGGCGCTGATAGTGATCGAGTCATTGGCCCTCGAGAATTTGATGGCATTGGTGATCAGGTTGCGGATCACGATACGGATCGAGTTCGGATCGGCAGATACGGCCAGCGCAGACGATACATTGGCTTTCAGCTTAATGCCTTTTTCGGCTGCGGGGTCGACATAGCTTTGTACTTCGTTTGATACGATCTCGCTGATATTGAAGCTTTTGGTCGAGCTCTCAAAGTTTTCCATCTGGCTGTTGATCCAGAACAGCAGCGTATCGAGGAAATCAGAGGTATATTCCAGCCTTTTCAGCGCCTGGGGTATCATGCTCAGGAACTGTTCGTGCGATATGCTGTCATCTTCCAGCAGCCCGAAAAGGCCCCTCAGTGTGCTTAACGGAGCGCGCAGGTCGTGCGCCAGTATGGATATCAGCCGGTCTTTCAGGACATTCAGATCATTCAGCTTTTGTGCCTGCTGGTTCAGATCCGATTTTTGCTGAAGCACCTCGTGGTTCCTATCCTCCAGGATGGTGTTGATCTTTTGCTGTCTCAGTTTGGCTTTGTAATAAACGATCAGCACGGCGATCATACCCAGTATAATGATGAAGAAGATAATGCTGATCAGACCCTGGCGCTGTATCTTTTGCTTGTACAGATCATCCTTGCGCTGATGTTCTTCCGACAGCAGTTGCTGTTTTTCGCGAAAGTTCGATTCCAGGTTGAACGAGGTCAGCTTTTGTACGCTTTCGTCGCTTTTCAGGCTATCCTTTAGCGCCGAATATTCTTTTTGCATATTATACGCTTCCTCGAACCGGCCGAGGCCGCCGAGTGCATCGCTCAACTGCAGCGCCGCATTGGTACGGGTAAACAAGCTGCCCAGCCTGTTTGCCAGGTTTTGGGCCAGCTTGGCATATTTATATGCGTTATCATAATCCCCCTTCAGGTTATAAACCGTTGCGAAGTCGATGTAGGCGTACGCCTTGTTGTAATCTATTTTATAGTCGTTCGATATTTTCAGGCCCAGGTTCAGGTAATTGATCGCCGCATCGTACTGTTTTTTATAGGCATAGCATAAGCCAAGGTCGGGGTATAGCGAACTGAGACCGTTCTTATCATCAAGTACCTTGGTCAGTTTAAGGGATTTATTAAAATAGCTGATGGCTTCGTCATATTTCTTTTCGGCCATCAGTATCTCACCGATATTTTCGTAAGCTGTACTGATACCCTGTATGTTTTTTGATTGTTCCCACATCTTGATGGCGCGCTTGAAATATTCCATCGATTTGGGATAGATTTCCATTTCCTGCATCACCACGCCGATGTTATTATAGTTTCGGGCCGAGTTCAGGTCGTCGTGCAGTTTGATGTTGAGCGAGAGCGATTTGAAGTAATTATCCAGTGCATTGGTCGATTTACCGATATTATCGGCTACCATACCCATGTTGTGGTAGGCGTCGGCAATACCACTTTCATTCTTTTCGCTTTT
>DASZWG010000446.1:0-5704 GCA_035546675.1 Mucilaginibacter sp.
ATCAGCGCTGACCCGCTTAATGCCCTGTATGCCGCCTGGGAGAGCGAAAACACCATACGCTTTACCAGCGAGGAGAGCTCGATCGAAAACTTTCTGTCGGTTGAGCAGGTAATGGAACATTTCGGCCTGCTGATCATCGCACGCTCATCCAGCGAATTTACCTATACCTATCACAACGAAACCCGGTCGAACATTTTCAGGGTGAGGATCGGCTGGGTGCAGAAAACTGAAATGCAGGTTCAGTAATACTACGCTCGTAAACCCGTAAAAATACTAACAGCTTTAACAGACCTGCCTTATACTTTTGGAATATCAAAAGCATAAGAACATGGATCATATCAGCAAACTCACCTGTATCGACGACTGCGAACTGGATCACTTCATCCTGACCAAAACATTGTCCCGGTTCGGCTCACCCTACGAAGTAAAATGCTCATCAACCGGCGCTGCCGTACTTTATCTTTTGTCGCAATACAGGCTGAACAAAGAGAAGCTGCCCGATATCATCCTGATCGACATTTACACCAAAGAGCTGGATGCCTGGGGCTTCCTGGACGAGCTGCAATCACTGTACTCAAAGCTTGTTAAACCCATCGAAGTTTACATACTTTCCGCTTTTGTGTACCCCGATGACCTGGAGCGGCTCAGGGAATATCGCTTTATACAATCAGTGATCATAAAACCCATTACCAGGGAGATCCTTTGCGAACTGATCAGGCAAAAGGAATCGGCAAACCGGTTCATGATCCTCGAGAACCCGAACTAAGCAAGGATTTAATTTGTAACGCCCGTCACATCAAGATAAATATAGCTGGCATGCGGAATGCCCAGGGTGGTGCCGGGAGTTACATCGACGTACAATTTCAGGTAGCCGTCGATGATGCCTTTCATTACCTGCTCATACTTCGCCTTAAACTCGGGCGGGTACGCTATATCCGTCCGCCCAAAATGAAGCCCGCCTTTAGCATCCACAAATACCGAGAAGGTATACTCAAAATTCTCATAAGCCTTATGTATCGTGATGTTAAATTCGGGGTACAAATAGTCGATGGAAGGATCGACCTTATTTAGCGGTGTGGATTCGATTTTAACCTTTTCCACCGTTACCAGCGGACTGCGGCTTCGAAGTGTAGCCGGTTGCCGTGCCGAAAACGCGCTGTCAATAAATTTGTCGGCCAGTGCCGCCCGCTTCCTGATGTACAAAGTATCTTTAAGACCGGGTTCACCCATCTTTTTTACCCGGTCGGGCCCTTTGAGGGCGATATATTTATCTGAGTAAAACGTCATGAAAACGTTAGAGCCTTCGTCGCTGTCGAGGATGATCTTATTCTGTACCCGCTGCGCCTGGAACACAAGGCTGTCCGGGGTGATCTTCTTCAACTTGAGCCAGGCATCCACCATATTAAAAATAGAATCGTGGTCAAAATACACATGAAACCCGTAATATCTTTTCATCTTCGGACTGAATACCATCACCGAATCATCCGAAATAAAACAGACCTTCCATAGCGGTTCGAGCTGGTAGCCCTGCTTGTCAAAAACCAGTCCGGTATTGAAGGCACGGCGAACTTCGGTAAAATGAATGCCTTTTACCGAACCAAAGGGAAGCCCGCGTTTTCTGAACCTGTTGCAAGAAAAAATACATAAAGCGGGAAGCAGGAGCAGCAGCCAGGTATGTCGTTTCATAAAAGCGGCTTAAAATAATTAAAAAAGCACAATCTTTGATAAATTGCCTGCAATGAAGATCATATTCCCTTTTATCGCACTAACCTTCAGCCTGGCTGCGGCTTTTGCGCAATCGCACGTGGTGCTCGATTCTTATTTTAACGATGAGCACACGAAAGATGCCAGCGGCAAACTGATCTCTACGCACTACAAATGGGAGGAGACCGATAACGGCGGCTTTTCAATTTTCGGACAGGCGTTTAAAAACAACGGCGCACAGATCAGCACATTGTACGACGAGCCAACGGAAGACAATTTAAAGCAGGCCGATATTTATATTATCGTCGACCCGGATACCAAAAAGGAAAGCCCCGATCCGAAATACATCGAACCCAGGGATGTGAAGGTGATCGCCGATTGGGTAAACCGCGGCGGCGTACTGCTGATGATGGCCAACGACAGCGCCAATGTGGAGCTGAAGCATTTCAATACGCTTGGAGCAAAATTTGGCATCCATTTTAACGATGACCTGCTGAACCATGTGCCGGACGATCAGCATTTCATGCAAGGTGCGTTTATGATCATTCAAAACCCGGTATTAAAAACGGCGAGGAAAATATTTATGAAAGATATCTGCTCACTCGCAATAAATCCGCCGGCGCAGGCAGTTTTGAAGGATGGCGATGATGTGATCATCGCTGCAGCGCATTACGGCAAAGGAACCGTGATGGCTGTGGGTGATCCCTGGCTGTATAACGAATATACCAATGGCCGCCTGCCCAAAGATTTTGAGAATGACAAGGCAGCCGATGATGTGGCCAAATGGCTGCTCGGTCAGGTGCCGAAAAAATAGAGCACGATTTAATAACCTGATGACTGCTGTGATCGTGTTCAAACACTAAAGCAGCAAGCTATCAACGCGGTGGGCGTGAACGATCTCATCGCAAGGTGACCAGGAAAAAATGGTAAAACGGCCATCCTGCGAAGCTACCAGCGCAAATGAGTCCCTTTGATCGTGAACGAATTGCGCGGCGGCAAAATGCCGTGTCCCGCCGTCCTGACCGGGTGTGATGATCTGCGCATCGTAATCGATGATAGGCTCGGTTACCATGATCTGTTTTACCGTCTCGCTCCCGTTGGGCCGGGTTATTTTTGCGCCGAAGGCCAGCAGTTCGTGCCGGTCGTTAATGATCGTAGCTCCGTCGACAGCAGTCAGACCCGCAACACATGCTATCTCGTTCGACAGTTCTTCCTGCCATAGCTCCATATTCCGCGGCGTCACATCGCGCCGCATTAGCTCCGTCAGGCCCCTGAACGGCGGCGTGACCGCATAGGATATGGGATGAATGATCGACTCGCGCCACTTATCGCTCCCCGAAGGCACCACGAGCAGCAGCCCGCCATGCCCGTGCGCACGCATGGATACTGCTAACTGTACATGGAGGTTGACCGGGTTGTTGACCGAAGTTTGCGACGTAAAACCAATCAGCGATGATACCAGCGCCGGGCAGTCGGGCAGGTTGATGCTTAATTCGTCAACCACCTTGATCTCGTCGCCCTTTAATACGGCAACATTCACATACTTGCCAAAACCGTCGGTACGGCGATGTTTGATCACCAGCAGACCGGGTTCGACCACTTCGAGCACAAAGCAAAAGCCCGGTATGGTATGCGTAGTACCCCAGATATAGAGTTCGCCTTCCTCCTGCCACACACCCAAATGTATCCCCGACCGCTCGACAGCCGGTGCAAGTTTGGTCAGGATATCAGGCGTAAGCGATAGCCTGTTTTCGAAAATAAGCGGCTGCTCGGATTGTGACGGCGGCAGGAATGCCAGCGATATTTTCGGCGAACGCCCCTCCTCCCTGCGCAGGCTGGTCCAGAATGCCGTATCGATGATCGCCTCGATCGCCTGCCTGCCCGGGCCGGGGGCAAGAGCGCTTGCGCCATCCAAAGCGGCAGCAGCCAGTTGTTCGGCAAAATGTTTCTCAATAGCGCCCGAAACCTTTCGTGCGGCTTTATAAGTGGGTTCGTTCGCTAATATCCTCGCTCCGTTGCTCATCCAGATAATATTATGATGCAACTAAATTATCCTTAATTCCGGCTAAAAAAATCGCTGCATCAAAATATTACGTTAGGATGCCATTCGGTACAGTTATGCCGTATTAATCTGTCCGGGTTGTTATTTCCCTCAGTGCGGCTTCATTGATGATCCTGATCTTTTTACCCGACACACCGATCAATCCATCTTCCGTAAAATCATTGATCACTTTAAACAGCGTTTCGTACGACGTACCGGCAAAAGACGAGATATCCTGCCTCGTTATTTCTACGCCGATCCAGCCGTCATTATCAATACCGAATTGACCGGCAAGCGATAGAAAAGCCTGCGCTATCCGGGTCTTTACCGGCATGTGCACCAGGTTGCGCATCCTTTTTTCCGACTCCTGCAACTCGTTAGCAAAAAGGCGCAGCAGTTTATAGGTTAGGTCGTTATTAACTTTTAAGGTCGTTTCAAAAAACTCCGAATCAATATAGCATACCACAGCCGGTTCCAGAGCAGTTGCAGTCACCGGGTAAGTGCCCTCGTCGCCCAACCCCATGTGCCCTATTATTTCGCCCTGCCTGGCAAACCGGATAATGAGCTCTTTTTCATCATCCCACTTTTTGTGCACCTTAACGAGGCCCGAATAGATAAAAAAAATGCCTCTTACTTTCTCGCCTTCAGTAAAAACAGATTGACCTTTTCTGATAAAAATATTAGTCTTTTGCGCAGCTATTGCCGGTATCCATTCTTTTAAACACGACCGGCACAGCAGGCAACTCTTCAGGTCACATTCGCTTCTGCTTCTTTTCATGCCCTATATCAGAATTACTATTCAATGTCCAATTATACGATTTTAATACAAGCAAGCACAAATATTGTATAAATAATAAAATTTGCAATTAAAAATCAATATATCATTAATAAATATTGTTCATACAATATTTTTTGGTCGCTTTTATTGTTATATAATCGCATGGGACTTACCTTTGCAAGATGAAAACTACCGGTTATCCCAACGGAATACCCATTTCGCCGGCGTTTGAGTTGCTTCCAGAAGTTCACGAAGATGCCGGCCGGCGTTTTAGGCTGAAGAAAAGACTAGTCGTGATATCTTTTATATGCGTTGCGGTAGCGATTGCCGTGTGTTTTGTTGCCAAATTCCTGGTTATACTGATCGACCTGATCACCAACATCTCCTTTTTCGGAATTTTTTCGCTAAAGTTTCATAGTCCGGCAAACAATCAACTGGGTTGGTGGGTGGCCGTGATCCCTGCTATCGGCGGCGTGGTTGTAGGACTTATGGCGCTGTACGGGTCCAAAGCCATCCGGGGACATGGTATTCCCGAAGCTATGGAGCAGATACTGATCAATCAAAGCAAGATACCGCCCGTTATTACATTCCTTAAACCGGTGTCCTCCGCCATAGCGATCGGCACAGGCGGCCCGTTTGGCGCCGAAGGGCCCATCATAGCTACCGGCGGCGCATTAGGTTCGACACTCGGGCAAATATTAAAAGTCACCTCCAACGAGCGAAAGATCATCCTGGCGGCCGGAGCCACAGGGGGCATGGCGGCTATATTCGGCACGCCGATAGCAGCAATTTTTCTTGCCATTGAGTTATTGTTATTTGAATTTTCGCCTAAATCGATACTGCCGGTGGCGCTGGCCTGTATAACGGGTGCAGCCGGACATCACCTGCTGTTCGATGCAGGCCCCGTATTCCCGATGCCGCAGGTAGCCGTACCATCCAATGCCGGCCTTGCGGTCTACAGCCTTATCGGTCTTGTCGTTGGTTTTTTAGCCACCGGGCTTACCAAATCTGTTTACCTGATCGAGGATGCATTCGAAAGACTGCCCGTACACTGGATGTGGTGGCCGGCGATAGGCGGCCTGGCCGTCGGTATAATTGCTTATTTTGCTCCGCATACCCTGGGTGTCGGTTACGATAATATTATCTCGCTGCTTTCTGGAAAATTGCCGTTTTACCTCGTA
>DASZWG010000447.1:0-3035 GCA_035546675.1 Mucilaginibacter sp.
CGCTGCAGCCCATGGCCAGGAATATATTTTCGGTAAAGGTTCGTAAGGCGGATTCTGTTACAAGCATGGTGGCAAAGATAGTTCAAAGTTGCTGTAGCAGTGGCAGCAGCAGTTGAAAATACCTATCTTTAAGAAACTTAAAACCGGTGCTATGTTCACAAAACGACGCCAACTTGCCATTATGCTTGCGATGTTTCTCCTGCCGGCAATGCAATTACTCGCCCAAAAGCCCCGCGCAAGGGATATCGGTATTCCGTTTGAAGGTACGCCGGGAAAATGGAACGCCATAACCGATGTGCCCGGCGTCGAGGTGGGTTACAGCACGATCATCAGCGGATCGGGCAAAAACCTTAGCGGAAAAGGGCCGGTAAGAACAGGTGTTACTGCTATTTTCCCGAACGGAAAAGTTAATCATCATCCCGTATTTGCCAACTGGTATACGCTGAACGGCAACGGCGAGATGACCGGCACGACATGGCTGACCGAATCCGGCTTCCTGGAAACCCCGGTCATGATCACGAACACCAACAGCGTGGGCGTGGTGCGCGATGCGGTGCTGAAATGGTTTGTAAAAAAGAACTGGTATGGCTACGAACAGGGCTGGTATACCTATCCCGTTGTTGCTGAGACCTGGGACGGGGTGATGAATGATATTTACGGTTTCCAGGTAAAGGAAAGCAACGCTTACGAAGCGTTGAACAGCGCCGCTTCGGGACCGGTCAAAGAGGGAAATGTCGGCGGTGGCACAGGGATGTGCTGCTTAGGCTTTAAAGGCGGCAGCGGGACATCGTCCCGTATGGTTACTATCAACGGCAAAACCTATACGCTCGGCGTATTTGTGCAGTCCAACTTCGGCAAGAAAAAGAACCTGACGATCGCTGGCGTTCCCGTCGGCCAGGAACTGAGAGATACGCTGAACTACGAGATACACGGTTATGCAAACTCCAAATACCAGCCCGGCGACGGCAGCATCATCGTAATTGTAGCCACCGATGCGCCGCTATTGCCTCACCAGCTAAAAAGGATAGCCGAAAGGGTTGCCATAGGCGTTGGCAAGGTAGGCGGGCGTGGTGAGAACGGATCGGGCGATATATTCCTCGCGTTTTCAACAGCTAACCCGGATGCATTCAGTCGCACCCATACCACCAGGGTGGAAATGCTGCCGAACGACCAGATGAATCCCTTATACGAAGCAACCGTGCAGGCCACCGAAGAAGCTATCATCAACGCGATGGTAGCTGCCGATACGATGGAAGGCGTTAACGGCAACAAAGCCTACGCCCTGCCGCATGATGCAGTGATGCGGCTGTTAAAGGAGCACGGGATGGTAAAGTGAAATTGTATTGGTTGTAATAGTTGAAGTGGCTGGAATTGTTCAACTTTCTGTAAGCACCGTAAACTTAAATTCCAGCGGTTCGAAATGCCGGATAAGTTCATCGATGAATTGCTGCCCCCATTTTACGTAAAAAAGACCGAAATTCTCGGTGCGCTCCTGGAGGCTGTCATTGGGGAAAAGCTCGGCTTTAATTTGATCGATCTGTTCAAGCCGGGTTTGATAGTTTTGTTTTTCTGCGCGGATCAGCTTCTTCTCCAGCCTTTTTATCGCGTGTTCAAGCCGGGCTTTTACCGCATCGGCCGATTGTACCAATGTCGGGTCGATCTTCGACGAAAGCCGGTTTATTTTTTCAAATACCTGCTGCATTTCGCGCCATTCATTTTCAAGCGATAGCTGGTTATCGCTGTGCTTTTTGATCCAGTCATTTTTGATGATGCCGGCACTCTTAAACAATTCGCCTGTCGTCAGTTCCATACGGAAGATCTTCGATGCAGTCCTTTCGGGAATAACCAGCCCTGAATTTCGCAGGATCAGCATGGGAAAATCCACCTTATAGTGATCGAAGTTGGTTTTCAGTTCGAGCCAATAAACCACTTCGGCCCCGCCGCCTACGTAAGCAATATTGGGTAAAATGTATTCCTGGTAAAGCGGGCGCATCACCACATTGGGACTGAATCGCTCAGGATGCGTTTTGATCTCTGCCTTCAATTCCTCTTTCGAAAAAGCGATCTCCGTATTCAGTACTTTGTACTGATCATCCTCGAACACAATGCGCTCGCGCAGACCGTCGCTCAGGTAAAAGAAGTTGATCTCGCGCGGGTTCACCTGGATATGTACACCCAGCTTTTCGAGTTTTTCGTTGGTGGCCGAAATATTTTTGAAGCTGTTCTCTTCGACAATGTCCTGTTCGATGATCCCGGCGAATTGCTGCTTCAGTCTATGATCGTCAGCATCGACGATCACCAAACCGTACCGGCCGAACAGAGCATTGACGAGGTAACGCGTCGCATCGGCCAGCTTATCAAAACCGGCATAAGCTTTCTCGACGATCTCTGCCAGTTCCGCACCGTGATGCTCCAAGCCCAAAACGCCTTTGTACTGGTTCAGCGCCTGGCGCATGGTATCGGGATTGATACGCCCCGTCGCGCCCGATGCTTCGTACCACCAGTGCACTTTTTTTCCACCAATATTGGTGTAGTTGATTTCGGCAAAATCGTGGTCCTCGGATGCCATCCAGTACACCGGCACAAAATTCTGATCAGGAAATTGTTCCTTCAGTTGCCTTGCCAGCTTGATAACGGTGACAATCTTATAAATAAAATAGAGCGGTCCGGCAAATATATTGAGCTGGTGACCGGTAGTGATGGTGTAGGTGTTGGCTGAACGGAGCAGGGAAATTTGCCCCCCAACCCCCTGAAGGGAGAACTTTTCATCTTCAATTCTGGAATATTGTGCTAAAAGTATATCAGCAAGCACATTCCTGTCAGCAGTAACTTTCCGGATTGCAATGATGTTCCTGAAACCTTCGATATCCGGGCGTTGATTGTAAAACGGCCTTAATTCGGGCTTATCTTCGAGATAATCGATAACGGTGTGAGAAAAAAAACCAGTGTCTTTATAGTTGATACAGGAAGAATCCATATTTCGGATTTCGGATTTCGAATTTTCAATTTCGAATTTAGATTTAAAAATCTAAATA
>DASZWG010000448.1:0-4016 GCA_035546675.1 Mucilaginibacter sp.
GTAATTTCTGTTTTGCACCGGTACATGCCGATACTCAAACCGGTAAGCTGATCTATACCGACTCATACTACTATATCGGGCAATTTTCTAAATTCATCCACCCCGGCGCTAAGCGCATTGCCTGCTCGGCCAGCAGGGACAAGCTGCTTGCCACCGCGTATATGAATCCTGACGGAAAGATCGCGGTTGTTGTGATGAACAAAAACGACGACAAGATCGATTACTTCCTGTGGATAAAGGGACAGGCCGTTAAGGTAACCAGCGAGCCGCATTCGATCGCGACACTGGTGGTGGAGTAGTCCGCAAGTCTGTAAAGTCGCATAAGTCCGAAAGATATGACTTTAGTTTCTTTCGGACTTTCCTTGGTGACCCCTCCTAACATCCCCAAAGGGGAGGGATTTTAAGTTATATTGTTTTTATTTTTTCATTGTAAACCTTTCTTTCCTTTGGATAGGATTGGGGGGAGCTTCTACTCACTTCTCAAACTCTTCACAGGGTTAGCCAAAGCAGCTTTAATGCTCTGGTAGCTTACAGTTATTAATGTCACTGCAATTGCCCCAACCGCGGTAACTGCAAATGTCCACCATGAGATACTTTCGCGATATTGATAATTCATGAGCCATCGGTGCATAAAGTACCAGGCAACAGGTGTGGCTATAATCAGAGCAATACCTACTAACAATATGAAATCGGTTGATAAGAGCCGCCACAGGTTAAACACGGTTGCACCCAGTACTTTGCGTATGCCGATCTCTTTAACCCGCTGTTCGGCAGTAAAGGACGCCATGCCAAACAATCCCAGGCAACTGATAAAAATCGCGAGTGAGGCAAATACGCTTGCGAGTTTGCCTATTCGTTCTTCGTTGTCGAATTTTTTAGCGTAGTCTTCATCGACAAAACTATATTCAAACGGGGTAGAAGGATCATATTTTTTAAATATAGCGCCTATCTTTTCGAGTGCTTCATGTGTGCTTACGTTTGGATTGATACGAATGTCAAAATTATTCAAACCCCAGCGGGCGTTCATGAAATAAAAGGTTTGTTCTATCGGTTCGTAAGCCGACTCATTGACAATATCTTTCACTACCCCGATTATAGTATAAGTGCCGTTACCGATCCAGGTTATGGTCTTACCGATAGGGTGTTTGAACCCAAGGTACTTTACACATGCTTCATTGATGATGATAGCCGAAGAGTCGCTGAGGCGCGACGCGTCAAAATCGCGGCCTTCTTTTATCTGCCAGCCTACGGTTTTGCCAAATTCGGGGGTTACAGCAAGAGCCTTAAAGTTCTCCTGCAAGCCAGGGTCTTTGCCTTCCCATTTAAAGCCGCCGTTGCTTGGATACCAGTCACTTATCTTCGAATAGGACCGGGATAAAGATGCTACTGCACCGCTTGCCAGTAGTTCATTTTTAACAACTTCAACCTGCTTACCGATAACATCGTTTTGAATAGGTACGGTAATTAACCCATTTTGATTGTAGCCAATCGGACGATCTTTAGCATATTGTATCTGGTTGAAAACAACAATGGTCCCGATAATGAGCACGATGGATACCGAGAATTGCAGCACCACCAATATCTTGCGCGGGATTGCTGCCAGCCTGCCTACTCGAAATGTGCCTTTTAGTACCTTGACCGGGTTAAATGACGAAAGATACAGCGCCGGGTAGCTTCCGGCGATCAAACCGGTAAATACTGTGAATACAATACCAGCCAGCCAAAAGAATGGGCTGCTCCAGGGCATCTGCATGTGTTTATCGGCCAGCTCGTTGAAAAAAGGCAGGCTTATTTGTGTCAGCAGTAGCGACAGCAGGAACGACAAACCCGCGATCAGCATGGATTCGGCGTAAAATTGTGCGATCAACTGGCTTCGCATCGAGCCGATAGATTTGCGTATCCCAACTTCTTTGGCGCGTTTTTCCGAACGGGCCGTACTCAGGTTCATGAAGTTGATACAGGCCAGCAGCAACACAAAAACGCCGATGATACCAAAAAGCCATACGTATTGTATGCGTCCGCCAATGTTCACACCATTTTTAAAATCGCCATACAGGTGCCAGTTATTCATAGGGTGCAGGAACAGGATTGGTTTGAACCGCGCATCGCTGTTATTCGTTCGTACAAGATCATTCATCTTAAGATCTTTGATCTGATCCGAAACCTTGTTCATGTCGGCGTTATCTGCAATTTGCACCAGGGTTTGGAACCAGCTTGCGCCCCAGGGATTGTTGAACCGGGTATCGTAATGCTGATCTTTTACCAGCAGTTGCCATGGCGAAATAAAAGTCAGGTCGCCGAACGAAGAGTTTTGGGGCAGGTCCTTGTAAACACCGGTTACCTTAACTATAAGGTTATTATCATGATCGATTCTAATGATCTTGTCCATCGGGTCGGCGTCACCAAAGATAGCCCTGGCAGTCGATTGAGAAAGTAATATAGATGAGGGGTCCTTCAATCCGTTTCGGCTGCCTTCGATCATTTTAAGCGAGAGCATATCTGTAATGCCAGGCTCCATGTAATTGCCGCTTTCTTTTAGGTTTTTGTCACCATAAGACAAGATATGATTATCAGTCCACGAAGCCATGATCACATGCTTAAAATCAGCGCCGTATTCGCTGCGAAGCATAGGTCCCAGCGGGTAGGCCTGGCTGTTCCAGGTATCCGTTTCGTTGTTTATCCACTGGTTTTGCATCACCATGGCGATGCGGTTGTGGTTTGGGAAGCTTTTATCGAACGACAGTTCGCTGTACATCCATAAACCGATCAGCATTGCCACGGCCATCCCCACAGCAAGGCCTCCAATGTTAATGATAGACGATGCCCGGTTCTTAACCAGGTTCCTCCAGGCGATCTTTAAATAGTTTTTTATCATGACCCCTCCTAACCTCCCCAAAGGGGAGGAATTTTCAGTTAAATTGTTTTTATTTTTCATTGTAAAACTCCCTCTCCTTTGGAGAGGGTTGGGGTGACTTTCTACTCACTCCTCAAACTCTTCACCGGGTTGGCCAAAGCCGCTTTGATGCTCTGGTAGCTTACGGTCAGCAGGGTGATCATGATCGCCCCAATGGCTGTTACCGCATATATCCACCAGGTTATACCGGTGCGATACTGGTAACCCAAGAGCCATTTGTGCATAAAATAATATGAAACGGGTGTGGCGATAACCAATGAAATAACTATCAGTGCCACAAAATCTTTTGACAACAATTGCCACAAACTCAATACCGATGCCCCGAGCACTTTGCGCACACCGATCTCTTTGATGCGCTGCTCGGCCATAAACGAAGCCATACCAAACAGTCCGAGGCAACTGATTAGAATAGCCAAACCGGCAAAACAGCTCGCCAGTTTACCTATGCGTTCCTCATTGCCGAATTTTTTAGCGTATTCGTCATCCACAAAATGATATTCGAAAGGCTGTGAGGGGTTGTACTTTTTATAAACGGTTTCTATTTTGCCCAATGCCTCGTGCGCGCTCATTTGCGGGTTTATTTTTAGCAGAACATTACTGCCGCTGCCGCTGATCAGGTGAAAAAGCGACGGCCTGACCGGCTGGTAGGGTGATTCAACTACCATATCTTTTATTACACCGATGATGTGGAAAGGCTCGCCGTCCCATTTTATGGTTTCGCCAACAGGGTCTTTCAATCCCATAAATTTCACGGCAGCTTGATTAACCACAAATCCGACCGAATCTGTTGGGTAGGCCCGCGAAAAGTCACGCCCTTCTTCAAATTGCCATCCCACAGTTTTGCCGTAATCGTACGATACTTCCGTATTCGGAAACTCGACGGCCAGCGAAGGATCTTTGCCTTTCCAGGTGAACCCGCTGTTTGTTGAATGCACGGCGGTGGTGGGGCCGCCGGCCTCTGCTATCGATACGATAGCTCTGTTTGTCAGTAGTTCATCTTTTACCACGGCAAAATTTTTATGTATATCTTCTGTCGCCATGGGCAGGTCGACCAGGCCATTACGGCTATAGCCAACGGGACGGTTTTTTGCGAACTGTATCT
>DASZWG010000449.1:0-8721 GCA_035546675.1 Mucilaginibacter sp.
TATGCCAATTTGAAATATGATCCAGTTTTATAGAATCGAGCCATATTTTCTTAAAGCTCTCTGTAGATATTGCCAGTATTTTTAAGCCCTGGGCCTGGTATTTTTTAAGAACCGGCTTCAACCGGGCGTTGTCATTTGCCCAGCCAGCCCAAAAATAAAGTAAAGCATAGTTACCGGTCTTAAATGCTTTTGCATCAAACCTGCTACCGTTCACATTTATACCCGATGGCATCTTTACAATGCTGCCTACCGCTGAGGCCTTACGTTTTGCGATCTCCTTCCCAACTATTTTTCCAGATATGCTTTCCTTAACAGCGTCAGAAAAGGGACTATAAAACATTTCTATCGAATCAGATCGTATATCGGTGCCAAGATAATTTTCCAACAAGTAAGCGCTTAAATATGATTGCGGATGTAAGCTGATATAGTTATAATCTATCTTGTCTATTTCAAACCGGTATTTGTCCAGTTCTGCGGCAATAACTACATGTGCTATGTGGTTTTTGGGCGTATTGCCCGCTCTTTCGAGTGCAACCATTTTGTTGTACAAAGAATCCCTCATTTTATTTACCGGCTCATAAGATTTTATCAAATCGTTCCATTCTTCCTGCGTCGGTGAGCCGGTGATTTTGGCACGATCAAAATCATTTTCACGCAGATCAATGGTCATCTCACCCGGACTTAAGAATATTTCAGTAAAATTGGACGCGTTGCTATTTGAAGCTGGCGTTGACCTTATGTTGCTCGTAAGGTCGGCATGAAAAGGGCTGTTGATATAGCCTTTGAAGAAGAACGATCCATTGTTTATTACGGCGCTTTGTTCCACTTTCTCCCCAGTGGTATCCCGGTAAGTGAGAAATATGGTATCTGCCGATCTGCCGGTAAATTTTCCTTTTAGAGTAAATGTGTTTGATGAATGTTTTGCTTTCGTGCATGCTATAAGATTGCATACAACAATCAAAAGCAAAAAACATGATTTGATTTTCATTGGACAGGTTTATTATCTAATGTAAATCTTATATAAAGTTTCTGCAAATTTGTTTTTTACGTTGCAGATTTTATTTTTGTGCACCTTACCTAATGGGAAAAAAGAAAATATTAATTACCGGGGCCAGCAGGGGTTTAGGATTAGCCATATCACAAAAGCTTTCGCCTGATTACACTTTGATATTGCATGCATCGAAGGAGGAGAGTTTTGACTCCGTAGCCGAAGGCAACCATATACTCTGTGCGGATTTTTCGGATGATGAACAGCTAACCGAATTCTGTAAAAAGCTGAGAAAGGACCATGCGGACGATTTGTACGGAGTGGTCAATAATGCCGGCGTGGCATACGATAAATCGCTGCTTTTTCAGCCCGAGCGCGAGATCAACGCCATGCTGAATATCAACCTGCGTGCGCCGATCCTGATCAGCAAAACGGCCATGAAGATATTCAACCTGAAAAGAGAAGGGGTGATCATCAATATCAGTTCGTGCGTAGGCGAAACCGGTAATGCCTTTCAGTCGGTATACGCGGCTACAAAGGCAGGACTGGTCGCTTTGGCCAAATCGCTGGCTAAGGAGGCTTCGGTGCTGCACGACGAGCATACGATCAGGGTACTATCCATATCACCGGGTTTTATCGAAACCAACATGACGGCTTCGATACCGGAAACAGAAAGGGCAAAATACCTGGCAATGATACCTGCGAACAGGTTTGGCAGGGTGGAGGATGTGGCCGATACGGTGGCTTTCCTGTTATCGGATAAGGCATCATACATCAACGGTACCGATATTCATATTAACGGCGGCTTATTATAATTAAACTGGTATATACATTAAACATTTAGCTATGGACAGCCTCGTAGGCGTCTCCCCCCAACGTATATTATTCCATGGTCCGACAAAATTGCTGGTCGACAATTATCACTGGCATTCGCCCGAAGTGGGCATTGTTGCGAGCTATACACCCAAAGAACGCGATGTGCACGATCATTTCGGTATTTTCAGGGGTGTGGACCAGATCGAATCGTTTGCCCAGGCAACCATTGTATCATGCGGAACTTTCCTGGGGTGCGTCAAACAGGGATGTACTCCCGAAGACCTGAGACAGAAATTCACACCAATATTTATAAGTGTTGGTCATGTCGTTTTCCAGAATTACCTGGAAAAAGGTGATACTTTTGTTTGCATCGGCAGGATCACCTTCTCCAAATTCAGGCAGATGACCTGTGACGGCAGGATCTATAAGGTCCCGAAGGATATCGATCCGGATGCTTATTTTGCTGATTTCAGCGAAGAACGGCTGATGGGGTACGAGCTCAGCAGCGATTTTGTGCTGGTGTCCGAGTTATTTGATATCACCGGGCGCGCAATAAAGAACGAATACTTCATTAAATAAAACATGTCAATATGGAAAGACAGGAAATAGTCGACGGTTTGGTAGAGGTACTGAAAACCGTAAGGACGATCGACCCGGAAAGGTTGAAAAACGTGACCGAGGAAACAGATTTTAAAGCAGATCTGAATGCGCCATCTACCGAACTGATCAACATTGCTGCCAAAGTAGAGCATAAGTTTGGAGTAGAGTTCGAGGACGATGATATTGACGAGTTGGGAACGACGGTTAAGGATGTGGTCGACCTGATACTGAAGGCCAAGGCAAGACAAAGTGCATAAACTATGCGTACACAGGGCAGAAAAGTAGCGGTTGTCGGCATGGGCGGGGCTTTCCCCACCTGTTCGGGGGTTGATGAATTCGGGGATAAGCTGTTCTCGGATCAGAGCCTCGTCAGGGAATGGGATCGCGCCCTATCTTATGGCAAACAGATACGCTCCACCGTGTCGGCCTATATTACCGAAGCGGAGATGGGGCTCGAGGTCGTCATTCCCCCGATAGCCGAAGAATACCCCGAAACTTACATCGATACGCTGGGAAGAATACCTGATGCCAACCTGGCAACTGCCGATATGGGCAGTATTTGGGCCATGATCGGTGCACTCGACGCCATCAAAATGGCCGGGTGGTCGCGCAGCGAGATCGAATCGGGACTAACCGGAGTAGTTGTTGGTTCGGGAGGCGCCGGTAACCTGATCCTCAGGGTGGCCTGGCATCATTTTTTTAACCTGGGAAGAAAGACGCGTATTGCGGGTTCGCACACGGTCGACAGGACGATGTTCTACCGCGAAGCCGCCAATATTTCGTGCCTGCTCAAAACCAAAGGCGTTTGCGAAGCTATCGGCTCGGCTTGTGCCACGGGCTTGGGTAATATCGGCTACGCTTACCGGCTAATCAGTTTCGGTTTGCAGGATCGCATAATAGCCGGGGGACTGGAAGGAACATCGCTCGAAAGTTTTATCGGGTTCGACGGTATGCAGGTGCTGAGCAAAGGCTTTAGTCCGCAGGAAAGCTCCCGGCCCTTCGATATGAACCGCAATGGTTTTGTATGTTCGTTCGGGTGCGGTATCGTTGCCCTGGAAGAATATGAGCAGGCTAAAGCCAGAGGGGCGAAGATCATCGCCGTAATAGATAATTATTTCAATAATTCGGACGGGGACGGAGATATGTTTTACCCCTCGTTTGCCGGGCAGCAAAGGATGTGGGGAGGGCTGCTGCCCGACCATGGCTTAAAACCCGATGTGGTAAAGGCGCACGGCACATCCACTCCGGCAGGCGATGCGATAGAGTTGCTGAGCATTATAGATACGCTGGGCGAAAGCGGCTATCATGTGTCGGCTCCCAAATCGCAATTTGGGCACATGCTGGGCGGGGCAGGGGCCGTTGAGTTTATCACCGCGTTGCTGATGCTCGAAAGACAAATGGTGCTGCCCTGTCTCAATTCGGTCGACCTCAACCCTGAATTGGAGGCATTTCAAAAAGTGCCTGGGTGGGAGGGCCCCGATAAACCACTGGCAGCATACCGCGATCTGCTGCCGCTCAAAAGTTTTTCAAAAGAAATTAACCGCGTCGCGTGCCTCAATTACGGCTTCGGCGGTACCAACAGCGCGATATCGGTTTCAAAAGATAATGCATGATCAGCAATGAAGGGAAAACGGCGGCGATCTTCGGCGTCAGGAATGAACATTCTATCGCCTGGAGCATCGCGCTTAAACTGCACGCATCAGGCTGCAGCGTTGCCCTGAGCTATGTGCCCGACACCAAAGACGAAGTGCTTTACCTGGCCGGACAGCACGGTATGGATACGAGCCTGGCAGCCGAAGTCGATGTGCGTAACGAGGAACAGGTCAGCGCTTTTCTCGAAAATGTATATCAAAAAAATGGTCCGATCCATTATATCCTGCATGGGGCAGCCTTTGGCAGCCAGCAGGTGATGTGCTACAGCCTGCCCGGGAGCAGTGAGCCTGCGCCGGAATATATCGATATTCCCTTCGCCGATTTGATGGATTCGTTCGATATCAGCGCCTATTCGCTGTTGCGGATATGCCGGGCAGCAAAGCCTTTGATGGCGCCCGGCGCATCTGTGCTGACACTGACCTACAATGCATCGCGCCGTGTTTTCCCGGCCTATGCGGGTATGGCCATCAACAAGGCGGCGCTTGAGAATATCGTGATCTACTTAGCCAGTTATTTCAGGGATATGAATGTCAGGGTCAATGCTATTTCGGCGGGCCTGGTCATGACCACGTCGTCAGGAGCGATCAGCGGTGTGCGCCGCTTGCGCAAGATGGGTAAATTTACCGCCCCGCTGGGTAATATTGACGCCGGGGATGTGGGTGATACAGCCTTGTATTATTTTTCCGATCTTTCGAAAAAAGTGACCGGCAATATTCATTTTGTCGACGGCGGACTGAATATCATGGGCATAGCAGTGGATGGAGAATGAGACTGTAAAGATCCCGGTTGAACTGGAACCCGGCAAGGGCTTTGCCGCCGGTAACGACCTGGTTTTTGTGCCGGGTTTCGAAGCATCCTTCACAGAATTATTCAGGAATAAAGTATACACCCCCGGCGAAATTGCTTATTGTGAGCGGTTTGCCGAACCATTGCTGCGTTATGCAGCCACCTGGGCCGCAAAGGAAGCGGTTTACAAAGCGCTAAAGCAACTCGATTCTTCGCCCGCTGGATGGAAGAAAATAGAGATACTGAGGGAGAAGATCGGGGGGCAGCCGCATGTGATCATTCATAAAAATATTACCCCGCTGAATATCAGCCTGAGTATTTCGCATGACGGCGATTATGTATGGGCAATAGCCCTGATCGGGCGGAAAGCGTAAGTGATGACAGAGCATTATTTTGAAAATTCATTTATCAGGCTGCATTACTATCGTTTCGGCGAGGGCAGCCATAGCATGCTCTGTTTTCATGGCTACGGTATGCACGGCAAGCAGTTCAAAATACTCGAGGGAACAGCACTCGCTTCGGACTATACTTTTTACGGCTTCGATCTTTTTTTTCATAAGGGGACCAGGCTGAGCGACGAAAGCATTGAAACAGTAAAGGCGGGCATCAGCAAACAGGACTTTGCCGATTTAATAGCCGGCTTTTGCCGGAGCGAAAATATTGATCGTTTTTCGGTCATGGGATACTCCATGGGTACGCATTATGCCACGGTTTTGGCCGAAGAGCTGGGTGACAGGATCGACAGGTTCGTCGCTGCGTCACCCTCGTGCCTGCGGCCAGGCAGCTTAGTCAGGTTCTTCAGCAAAAACAAAGCGGGAAATAAATTGCTTGAAAAGCTGGCTTTGAGTGAGAAAGGCCTGTCCAATATGCTCAAGGCAAGCCGTAAGCTGAACCTGGTGGATGATGTGGGCTATGATATCCTGAGCCGCGAGATAGCCACGCCCGAACTCCGTTTTAGCTTTTATGCCTGCTTTACCTACCTGCGTTTTTTCGACACGGATGAACAGCGGCTGATCGCTTCGCTAAACGGTAACGGCATTAAAAGTATATTTATATTTGGCAAGCGCGACAGGATGTACCCGCCGGGCATCGGCAAAAAACTGATCGCCAGGTTGAATAATGTCAAGGTGATTGTCCTGGACGAGACCCACGAAATGATCAACCGGGATTTTGTTTCCGCATTATCAGCAGCATTATTATGATCATCAAATCGAAGCCGCTTCCGATACCCCTGCTGAAACTTTCAGCATTATGGCTATCGCTCATACTGCGGCTGCGTTTCAAAAAGCTGGTCATCAGGCAGGCCCGGATCATGCCGGGTACATCATACATGCTCATGTGCAATCATTTCAGTTTTTGGGACGGGGTACTTGCAATATACGTTGTGGTTTATGCGGTTAGCCGCAAACAACCCATTAAGGGTTTGTACATCATGTCGGTCAAGAAACAGATGGAGAAAAAGTGGTGGCTGCGCTATATGGGTTCGTTTTCCATCGATCCGGGTAAACTGTCGGTGAACGAGAGCCTTGATTATGCTGCTGAAGTACTGAACACACCCGGCAACTTGCTGCTGTATTATCCCCAGGGCAACCTCGAATCCATTCATACCCGGCATATCGTCTTCCAGGAGGGTGTTTACGAGATCATTACCCGGATCAAAGGCACCTGCCAGCTACTGTGGTGCAGCATCCTGGCCGAGTATTTCGAAAGCCTGAAACAAACGCTTTATTTTAATATGCTGGACTGCGGCACCAACCGCGATTTTGATTTTGATGAGCTGAAGCGGAAAGTAAACGAGTTTCATAACCAGGCCATACAGGAGAATTTCAGGTTTACCAAAGAACCTTGATCCTGACTTCTGACCTCCGGCATCAAAAATTATTTTCCTACCCTGCGTAAACCGGCCTTTGCATCGTTGTCGATGCTCGACTGGTATTCGTGGCTTTTCATATCCAAAGCCATCTGGTAGTAATAAGCAGCCTTGTCATTATCTTTTCTTTGCTCGAATAGCCGGCCCATGCAGAAAGCGGCGTTGGCGGCATAATAATAACTGGTCACCTTGCCCATATTGATCGCCTGTGTATAATTGACGATCGCGTCGTTCGGCTGCCCGGTTTTGTCGTACACGCGCCCCAGGTAATAATAGTATATGATCTTATCCCGCAGCAGCCCCAGGCTGTACGTTTTTATCGACTTCAATATAGCAAGCGCCTTATCGTAATAGCCCCCGTCAAAGGACACCCTCACTTTAAGCAGGTTCAGGTCGGGCCGCGCATCACCCGCTTCGCGCAGGGCCTCTTTATCCTTTTCGTCAATGGCATAGCCTTCGGTACGGGCAAGTTTGGCGTAGTAATAATATTTGTCCTGGTTATCCTGCAAAAAGAAACAATAAGCGGTCTTCATGTAAGCATCCTTGATGTAGTTTACACCCCGGTACTCCTTTACATATTTTAGCAGATCGACGTACGCGTCGGTATCCATACGGTTCAGCCTGGCATTACCCAAAAGGTAATCTATCTCAGGAACAACAGCATATTCGGACGATTTGGGGGCGGCTTCAAGAAATTTGATCGCATCGTCATTATGCGCAGTTTTCTCGGCGATGTAGCCCTGCAGGTATGTTTTCAGCAGGCTTTGATCATCCATTCCCTGCAGGTACGAAATAAGCTCGTCGTAATCGTTTTCTTTATGCAGGATGTCGATACTGGTCTGGCAGAGAAAGAAAATAACCTCGTTATTAAAAAAACTGTATTTGGAATCCGGCAACTCTTTCCTCAGCGCCTCCAGTTGTTTAACGCCGGTTTGCGTATTGCCCGACATGCCCACCAAGCGGGCTATGCTTTTCAGGTTCGATGGCAGTGAGCCGAAGACGATCTGTATAACCGCCAGGCTTTTACGGTCGGGCAGAAAGGTGGGGAATTTTTTTGCATTTTCTTTAAGCAGGCCGTCGGCCTTCCTCAGGTCGAGCGCCGACGAAAAATAATCGCCGAACCGGCCCTTGATCAGTCCCCATTGCAGGTAAACTTCGGCCTGGCAAAACAGGTAATAAGGTGAACTGTCCTGGTTATCATCTTCCAGCAGCGCCAGGCGTTCCGATTTGCGGTCCTTCAGCTTTTCATAGTCCGATTTACAATCCGATGCTATCAGTCCGTAATAATCCAGGTAGTTCTCCAGCAGGATGGTAACCTTATTATTGGGGTCCGCCTGCTTTTCTCTTTGGATGATCTGCCTGGCTTCGGCAAATTTCAGCCTCATAATGGCATGATAAGCATCGACGCAGTTATCGTTGAAGTCGAAGTGGGCAAAGGCGGTTAAACGGGAAACAAAAAGAATCAGGACCAGCAGTATCGTTTTTCTAAGCATAACGCGCCAAAGATATTCAAAACATTTAATTGGGTACCGGCAGCTTTTTCACGGCGCCGGTTTCCCAGTTACATAACAATGTAAAAACAGTAGTCATAACGCTGACATTGTGAATATTATTCTTTATTTGCACAAAAACTCATACTGATGGCATTACAAATTGGCGATCCCGCGCCGCAATTCACTTTGGTATCTTCCGAAAAGAAGGAGGTTTCCCTGTCCGATTTCAAAGGGAAAAAAGTCGTGCTCCACTTTTTCCCTTTCGCGTTTACAGGCGTGTGCACCACACAGCTATGCACCATGCGCGATAATTTTGGCTATTACGACGGCCTCAAAGCACAGATCATTGCGATCTCGGTCGATTCGCCGCATACATTGGCACAGTTCAAAAAGGAAAACAATTACCAGTTCCTGCTGCTGTCGGATTTCAATAAGGAAGTGTCGCCTAAGTACGGCGCGTTCTATGAAACATTTTCTTTGGGCCTTAAAGGCGTATCCAGGCGCGCGGCTTTCGT
>DASZWG010000450.1:0-6021 GCA_035546675.1 Mucilaginibacter sp.
TATAGCATGCGCAACGTGATTTCGGTTAAATACCCTGTTGTAACTGATGTTTGTTGCCGAACGGCCTTTTAGATTTACTACCCAGGTGGTCTGCTTAATGTTATGTGCAGGCTGCGCACGGGTAACCAAACCGGAAAAAGAGACGAGCCCAAGCACCAGTGTGGCTGCCAGCAGCCATTTTGAATACCTTTTTTTGTGATGATGATGTCTTGTACCCGGCATTTCACTGAAGTTACAAAAAATGCGCCACTTTATCGTTCATCAATGCAGCGCTACAGCCAGCATGAACCATGTTGCATGCGGCAGCCATTGTTCCGACCAGCGCCAGTCGTAATCCTTGTGAGTTTGTTTATAGGGCAGGTTAAAATCGATACCGTTCTCATCGTACAAGCCCGATGTAATACCGTTTACGATACCGCCCGGTGCGTTGGTATACTCGAACGAGCCAAAAAAACCGTAAGCAGGGTTGTTGTGCCCTACACCCTGCATCATGCAGGCGTCGTAGGGGTTTAGGCCGAGTATCCAGTTCAGTTGATCGGCCGCGAAAGTTTCCAGCTTATTTTGGAAAGGTTTATCATCGCTGAACAGATCGCGTGCCATTCTTGCAGCAGCAGCCATTGAGGCTAAGCGTGCATTTTCGCCCTGCCACCAGGGTGAAGCCTCGCTGCCCTGCGGGAAAAAGAACGAGCTTCGCCTTTTCCCAAGCGTATCCTGTACCAACTGGCGGCTGTAACCGAAGGGATTATTCACTTCGTGCGTAATGGCCAGCTCAAAATCAAAAGAACGCCTTACCGCGTTTTTGATCAGCGTTTTAGTGGCATCAGCGGCGTAAGGGTAATAGTTCAGCAAACTTACCACCGGCAAACCTGCGTCCGAAGGATGGAAAAAAGGCCGGTCCTTATCATCGGCCCGCCAGTAATCTTTATATTTTTTCCATGATGTCAGCCTGTTCACCAGCGACAAGGCCCGCTTTTCGGCAGCCTCACGGTAGCGTTCGGTTCTGGTAGCCTTGTACAGCTCAGTCGCCGCCATCAGGGCGCAATAATCATCCAGTATGTTTTCTTTACCGTCATTCGTCATGGCGATGTTGTTCTTTTCCAGGAAATCGAATGCATTTTCCGCGGCTTTCAGGTAATCCGCGCTGCTGTAATCGCCCGAAACATTATACGTCGATGCCAGGGCAAGCGCGGCTATGGCCAGTCCCCCGCCCGAGCGATAGCTGCACTGGTAGCTTCGCCAGTTGGTGTCGAGGTCATGCCCCTGCCGGGAATCATTCTTTGAAACCTTGATACGGTAACTCTTGCCTTCCGGACCAATGGCCCGGTCTTTCGGTAATTTTCCGGGCCCCGGCGCACCAACCGACCGGTAGAACGACCCGCCCTTTGCCTGCATCCGGCACAGGTAATCGGCGCCGTACATCGCCTCGTCCAGCAGTCTGCGGTCATACTGCAGGAAATCCGACCCCGGCCTTTTGCTCAGCAGATCGTAGGTTTTGAACAAACTCCAGTCGGTAAGCGGTATTTGCTGAGGGTTAAAGTACGAAGAGAATGAAAGGTGCGACAGGTGCTTGCCATAATCGCCGGTAGCATCATACCAGCCACCGTGCGCATCCACAGTATCGCTGCGTCCCGCCAGGTGCGAGTGCCGGTCGGCCTTATCCATCAAACCCGAGCTGCGCTGCCCCTTAAAATAATAGATCACATCCGATATCGTGGCCTGTTCCAGCGCATCCTTTTCGATCATGAACGGATAGGAAGATATCCGGCCATGCGCTGTGGCTGCTACCAATTTGTATCTACCTTTTGTGCTGAACGGGCTGAAATCCAGCGTCCAGAACTGCCAGTTCTTCCATTTGTACACCGGTCCCGCAAAAACAGGCTCGCCTGTGTAAACTGCCTTACCGTTTTCCGCATCAACTAACTGAAAAGATGTAACCGGCGACTTGTCTTCAGCGACGATGATCGCTTTTTTGGGTTTGTCAAACTCATAACCCACATGATTGGTCACAATTTTGGGCAACTGAGCGAAAAGGCATAACGGTAAAGCAACAAGCAATAGCAATAACTGGATTTTTTTCATGAGGGTCGGGTATAAAAAAGCCCCGCTTTATCGGCGGGGCTGTAAATTACTTATAATTTCCAAAATCTTTATCCAAGAGTACCGGTCAGGTCAGATTTCCGCTCTTTAACTCTTTCACCGCGTGATCAACAGCACGCGCCGTCAGCGCCATGTAAGTAAGCGACGGGTTTTGGCAGGCGGTCGAAGCCATGCAGGCGCCGTCGGTTACGAACACGTTTTTGGCGTCCCAAACCTGGTTCCATTCGTTCAGTACCGAGGTTTTCGGATCGCGGCCCATACGTGCCGTTC
The DNA here is from genome assembly GCA_035546675.1 of Mucilaginibacter sp. GTDB lineage: Bacteria > Bacteroidota > Bacteroidia > Sphingobacteriales > Sphingobacteriaceae > Mucilaginibacter. Next base: position 2,368 of record DASZWG010000450.1, read on the forward strand.
CCATTTCGTGGATACCACGGCCCAAAACCGGCTCCATGGTATGCGTTTTCACATTCTTCGCGCCGGCTGCTTCCAGCATCTCTTTGGCATCGTTAAGCATGTCGACCCGCATTTTGGCCTCATTGTCGCGGGTTATGGCGTCGATGGCCAATACCGGCAGACCCCAGTAGTCCTTCTTATCTTTATCCAGGTAAGCCCTGTTTTCATGATAAGGCAGCGTTTCGCCAAAACCGCCGATGCCCATCGTCCATTCGCCCGGTTCTGACAAGGCATCTTTGAAGTCACCGCCGATGCTAAGCTCGGGGATGGACCTGTGCCAATTCTCCCTGGCAGCGCGCCCCTGGTAACCAAAGCCTCGGATGTAATCGCGTTTTTCGCCGTTCAGGTTCCTGTAGCGTGGTATATAAATACCGTTTGCCCGTCTGCCAAAGTAGTATTTGTCTTCGTAGCCATCCATTTCTCCGCTCGCCCCTACACCCAGGTGGTGGTCCATCACGTTATGTCCCAGTTCGCCGCTGCTCGATCCCAAACCATCGGGCCATACATCGGTAGCCGAGTTCATCAGTACCCAGGCGCTATTCAAGGTCGATGCATTCAGGAAAATGATCTTCGCATAGTATTCATAGGTTTGCTTGGTTTCTGCATCCAGCACCTCAACGCCTTTGGCTTTTTTGGTGTCCTTGTCGTAAAGGATCCGGGTAACAATAGACCACGGTCTGACCGTCAGATTGCCGGTAGCTACGGCAGCGGGTAAGGTCGACGATTGTGTGCTGAAGTATGCACCAAAGGGGCAGCCCAGCCAGCATTTGTTACGATACTGGCAGTTGGTTCTGCCCGGAAGCGGTTTGGTAATATTGGCCACCCGTCCGATAATCATATGGCGTGAGCCTTTGTAATATTTGTTGATCCTGTCGGCTACATCCTTTTCCACACAATTCATTTCCATCGGCGGCATAAAATTACCATCGGGTAGTACCGGCAAACCTTCCTTACTCCCTGATATGCCCGCAAAACCTTCCACGTAATGATACCAGGGCTCAATATCTTTATAACGGATAGGCCAGTCCACCCCAACGCCGTCCTTCAAATTGGCTCCGAAGTCAATATCCGACCATCGATAACTTTGCCTGCCCCACATCAGCGAGCGGCCGCCCACATGATATCCCCTGAACCAGTCAAACCGTTTGATCTCGACATAGGGGCTTTTCTTTTCATCCACCCAGTAATCCAGGTTGGTTTCGTTCAGCGGGTAATCCCTTTTCAGTACCGGGTAATCCTTCTCCATCTGCACGGTTCTGCCGCCGCGGTGCGGAAATTCCCAGGGGTCCTTGTTGGCATTTACATAATCTTTGATGTGGACTATGTTACGTCCCCTTTCAAGCATGATCGTTTTCAGGCCCTTTTCGGTTAATTCCTTGGCGGCCCAGCCGCCCGAAATACCCGACCCGATGACGATTGCATCATAAGTGTTTGTTGGCATGATATTGTCGTTATAATTGGGTTGGTTTAAAATTAGAAAACTTCTTACTTAAAACGAAATCATTGCGTCATTATTACACAATCTGACCCCATCCCTGACCACCTTTACGGCAGAGAGGAAGCTTTAAACAGGGTTTAACTTAGGGCCTTTGCGGCAAATTCACGGCATTTGATCACTTCCTTTACCGCATCCGAACCCGGGGGTATGTTGTACTCAAATTCGATAGTAGCCGGGAATTTATACCTGTTCTTTTTCATCACCTGCAATACTTCGGCTATCGGCGTATCACCCTGGCCCCAGGGCATGTTGGGCCCGTCGTGAAATTTCCGGTCCTTCAGGTGCATGCTCATGATCCGGTCATGATGCTTCAGGATAAAAGGCACCGGGCTGCCGCTGGTAGCTGCTGTGTAATGACCGATATCGAGGTTAATGGCGTTGTACTTCGACTGGCTCAGGGCGGTATCCCATAAATCGGGTGTAGCTTGCAGGTGAGCATGGTAACCGACATATAACTTGTGTTTATCCGCAAATTTACCGAGGCGCTCAGTTTGCGCCGGGTCAGTCGGCATTTCGACCGTTACGTGCGTTACACCCAGAGCCTTGCCGGCATTAAAGGCATAATCTATTTCGGCATCCGTATTTTTAGCGCCGAGTGCATTGGGTTTCCACGCATAGATGGTAACACCCGCATCGTTATACATTTTGCGCAGCTCTTTGAATTTATCCATCGGAGCATTGGCGCGCCAGTCGGCCACCTTTTTCATATAGGACGGCCAGTCCTCCCCACTTTCCTTTTTGGGTATACCGGCATATTGCTCAGCGGGATCACCCATCAGCTCGGTGGTGTTAATGTTACATTCCACAATGTATTTCAGCAACTGCTCGGCGCTTGAAGGCATGCTCCTGAACGAATAGGTGATCACTCCTATTTGCACGCCATTGATCTTTGAATTGGGTTTATCCCCCAGAAGCGAGGTCGCAAAGGCCGATTTCGAGGTTAGCGCGATGCCCGCGGCGGCAAGCGCAGTGCTGCCGATAAAGCGTCGGCGCGAAATATTCTGATCTTTCATAATTATTTAAAATGGTTTGGATAATTGAAACGACAAGTTAGCAGATGATTTTAATAAAGATAACATCTGTCATGTAAAAAAAGTGTTTCAGTTGTCTTATTTTACTTTTTTACCCGTACCAACCCAAATTAAGGCATTCAGGATCAGCTTATTTTCTTCTGGACTTTCGAACGTATGCGACAGTGTGGCGTTGGTATGATGGTCGTAATCCATATCGTTGTGGCCCATGTTAAAATAAACCATCTTATAATTTTTATTGGTCCACACTACAGGGTAATAGCCGCTGTGCCATATTTCGGATTGTTTCGGCCCGTTACCGAGCGGGAAGCTGGACGAATCGATAGAACACAATATAGTGATATCCGGGTCTTTTCGGAGGTCCTTTTCCCAGCGGTACCATTCATTGGGCATAGTTTTGAAGGTATCGGGCAGTCCTTTGGTTACCGGGTGATGATGGTCTTCAACCCGCAGTATTGCGGAGGTAGGGTGCCAGGTATTACTTACATACTGGCCCGAGCCTAAAAATTGATAATGATACCAGTCCCAGTCCGAATTATATTCAGACGGCGTTAGTGCGAAAGCCGAGAAGTGGAAGCCCAGCCAGCCGCCGCCGTTTTTCATGTATTGTTCAAAAGCCGCGCGCTGTGCTGGATCTTCAGGGCGGGAATCCAGGAAAATGATCACCTGGTATTTCGATAAAAATCCGGCGTTCAGCTTGGTCCAGTCTTTGGTGCTGTCGTAGGTGAAATTATATTTCTTTGCCATTTCAGGAAAGAACTTATTGGCATCGTGGTCAAAGCTGATATGCGCCAGGTCGGGATATTCGTGGTAAAAGGCTATGACATGAAAAGTCTTGTGTTTGCTCTGAGCAAAACCGGCGGTGAACCAAAAAGTGAAGCCAAGTAATACAAATAATCGTGTCGTGTTTTTAAGTTTCATGATGTTTGTGAAAATGAGTGACAAAATAGCGTTATTGTTCAGGTTTAAGACTATAAAGCGAGGTTTCGCCGGTAATGTATAAGGTCTTTCCGTCCGCACCGCCAAAAACCATCGAACCCGGCCGTTCCGGTACCCTGATCAGGTTGATCTGTTTGCCTGAAGGGT
>DASZWG010000451.1:0-2770 GCA_035546675.1 Mucilaginibacter sp.
CTCATCAAACAGGGCCATCGCGTTGTACTGCACGCGCGAAATGAAGAACGCGGAAAACAGGCGCTGCAACAAGCACCCGGTGCGGAGAACGTACTGATAGCCGACCTTGCGAACATGCACGAAACAAAAGAACTGGCCTCCAAAGCCAATGCATTGGGCGCTTTTGACGCAGTTATTCACAATGCGGGCGTTTACCAGGTGCCGCGCAACAGCGTTACGGTGGATGGCTTGCCGCTGCTGCTGGCCGTGAACACGCTCGCGCCTTATATCCTTACCTGTTTGATGCACCGGCCCAAACGGCTCATTTACATGAGTTCGGGCATGCACCTCAGCGGCGACCCGAACCCGGAAATTGTATCGTCCGGTGGCCATGTCACCTATTCGGATACCAAGCTGCACGATGTTATTCTGGCCATGGCCGTTGCACGCAAGTGGCCGGATGTGTATGCCAATGCTGTTAACCCCGGCTGGGTGCCCACCAAAATGGGCGGCGCCGGCGCTCCCGACAACCTGGAACAGGGTTACCAAACCCAGGTGTGGCTCGCCGTAAGCAACGACCCGGCAGCATGCGTGAGCGGCCACTATTTTCACCATAAACAGCAAAGCCGCTTTCAGCAGGCAGCGAAGGATACTGCCGTGCAGGAAAAGTTTTTGGCAATGTGTGAAAAGGTGAGTGGGGTGGGATTTGACTCTGCCAGTCAACGGACCTTAATTTTTTAAGAAACGAGTTGCCTGCTGCCGTTCAGTGACATCATTCTGCACACTGATTTGCATGTGCAGAGATGGCTTCGTTCCTCGCCATGACGGTCTTTTGGTATGCTTTGACCACTATACACCACGAGTTACGCTGCGCTAAACTCGCGGGAGCGGAACTTTTGGTCAAAGATTGATTTAAACATGTGACCGGGTTTCTCTGAATGCTGGCGCACGTGTACCTTTTTTCTATCCTGGCAAACCAGCCCATGTCCTATTTGTTAAACGATCAATAAAACCAATTAGCTATGATCAGGAAATTAAAATCAGGCCAATACCGCATCTACTCCAGGAAAGTGGACCCGGATACGCGCAAACGCAGGAACCTGGGCACATTCGATTCGATGGAAGCTGCAAAAAAACACGAAAAGGAAATTCAATATTTCAAGCATCATTAATTTGAAAAAGATGTCATTTCAATAGCGCAAGCGTAGCCTCAGCAGTGGAGCGAAAGAGAAATCTTAAACGAGCTGCAAAAACTGGATTACAGAGCGAAAAAATCGTATTCGAGCGAACCAAAGCATATAAGTTTTCTCCTCACGCTTATCCCCGGCCCCCTTCGTTCGCCGAAATGACACAGCGGGGGGAATAATTTCTTAAAAAATGACCTGCACATCTGTAATCCGCACATCTGCACATCAGTAATCTGCACATCAAACCGCATAATCTCAACAGTATCCTGCGGTATCGTGGCCTTTACGCAGCTATTTGAAAATTCAGATTAAAGTTTGTTTCTTTACCCGTACAAATTAACCTTTTCACACCTGTATGCACTTCAGAAATTTATGCCAGGTAAGTTGCCTTATCGCACTATGCTTCTTTTTTGTTCCGGCCGCAGCTCAAAATACAAGTATCCAAACCGCTGACACAGCCAAAAAAAGTTCAGGTCACGGGTCTCAGCCTAAAGACTCGATCGTAGTTATATCTGATCCGGCAGTAGTTATAACGCGCCAGGTGGAGCAATTTAACCAGGGAGCCATATTTAACCCCCTGGATCAATTATCGGGTAAAGTTGCAGGGGTAACGGTTACGCACCCGGGCGGCGATCCCAACCAAGCGGCATCTGTAAGTATCAGGGGTCAATCTTCTATTTTTGGGAATTTGTCGCCGTTATTCGTAGTGGATGGGGTGATCCTGGACGATGCAGTTGAGTTTCAAAATATTCCTCCCGAAGATATCGCCTCCTATACCATTTTAAAAGACGCATCGGCTGCGGCATTTTACGGTGCGCGTGCGGCGAACGGCGTGATCATCGTTACCACAAAAAAAGGCAAAGCAGGGCATCCTGTGATATCCTACAGCGGTTTGGTGGGTTCAAGTGTACAGAGCAAATATTACGACCTGCTAACACCGGCTGAATTTCGGGCGGCAGTCGGTAACCAGAATGGAGGGTTTACCGACAAAGGAGCCAGCACCGACTGGCAGAAAGCTATAAACCGGAGGGCCTGGCAGCAGCGCAATTCGCTATCGGTTTCGGGCGGTTCGGACAATTTCAATTATTTAGGCGGGGTCGATTACCAGGATCAGCAGGGTATCATCCTGAACAGCGGTAAAAAGGAGCTGGGATTGCGCTTCAGCGGCGAACTGAAAACGCTGGCCGATAAACTGGATATAAAAGCAGGCGTCCAAAACGTAAATACCAATCGCCAATTTGACGATTATGATGCCTTCAGCTATGTGTTTAACGCACCTCCGACATCCCCGGTTAAAAATGCCGATGGTTCTTATTATGCCTTCAGCGATTTTAATTTGGCTAACCCTGCCGAGCACCTGAACGAAGAGGATTTAGGCGGTAAAGAACATCTGACCCTGCTCCATGCCTCGGTCGATTATTCGATCATTCATGATCTGAAAATAGGTATATTCGGTTCGGCAAACCTTAACAGAACACAATCGGACGGATACATACCCTCGTTTCCGCTTGAAGGGAACCAAAGCGAATCGTCGCACTCGGACGAGCATGCGCACCTGTACAACGGCAATATTCATCTTGATTATAACAAGACGTTTGGCATAC
>DASZWG010000452.1:0-5721 GCA_035546675.1 Mucilaginibacter sp.
ACATTTTCTTTTCGGGTAAACGGCTCGAACGTGAGCTGGCGGACCGCAAAAAATAACATTTGCCGTATTTACTTACCTTTGGGATAAATCTGCTGCAATGGGTTACCCGAGTTTACAAGCCTGCATTAACGATCTTGAAAAGAATGGACAATTGATACGTATCAGGGATGAGGTGGACCCTTACCTTCAAATGGCTGCCATTCACCTTCGGGTTTTTGAGCATAGCGGGCCTGCTATCCTGTTCGAAAACATTAAAGGCAGCAAATTTCCGGCTGTGTCCAACCTGTTTGGTACGCTCGAGCGCTCAAAGTTTATTTTCAGGGATACGCTCGAACAGGTCAAGACCCTCATTGAACTCAAGAATGATCCGCTGAAAGCGATCAGGCACCCTTTGAGGTATGCGCACATCAGCATGACGGCATTATCAGCGCTGCCCCAAAAAGTGAGCGGCAGTTCGCCGGTAAGCTTCGGCAAGGCAAGGATCAGCGATCTGCCGCAGATCATCAACTGGCCGATGGACGGTGGCCCTTTTATCACCATGCCGCAAGTGTATACCGAGGATATCGATAAACCGGGCATTATGAATGCTAACCTGGGCATGTACCGCATACAATTAGCAGGAAATGACTACGTGCAAAACCAGGAGATCGGCCTGCACTACCAGATACACCGCGGCATAGGCGTACACCAGGCCAAAGCCAACGCCAAAGGCCAGCCGCTTAAAGTAAGCATCTTTGTTGGCGGGCCGCCTGCACACCCGGTCGCTGCGGTAATGCCGCTGCCGGAGGGATTATCAGAAATGACCTTTGCCGGGGCCCTGGCCAAAAGGCGCTTCCGTTACTTTTACGATGACGAAGGTTTCTGTATCTCTGCCGATGCAGATTTTGTGATCACCGGTACTGTTATGCCGCATGATAACAAACCGGAGGGTCCGTTTGGCGACCACCTGGGTTATTACAGCCTGAAACACCCCTTCCCGGTGATGAAAGTGCATAATGTTTACCACCGGAAGGATGCGATCTGGTCGTTTACCGTGGTAGGCAGACCGCCGCAGGAAGATACCAGCTTCGGCGCTTTGATACACGAGATCGCGGGCACAACGCTCGGGAAGGAAATACCCGGACTGAAAGCAATTAACGCGGTCGATGCGGCGGGTGTGCACCCGCTGCTGTTCGCGATCGGCAGTGAGCGGTATACGCCTTATCTTGATGAACGCAAGCCGCAGGAAATACTAACGATAGCCAACCACATCCTGGGCACCAACCAGCTTAGTTTGGCCAAATACCTTTTTATTGCGGCGAATGAAGATGATACTTCCTTAAGCGTGAATGACACCGGCGGGTTCCTGAAACACATCCTGCAACGGGTAGATCTTTCCCGCGACCTGCATTTTTATACCAACACCACAATAGATACGCTCGATTACAGCGGCAGCGGATTAAATTCGGGCAGCAAAGTAGCAGTGACCGTGGCCGGAGCAATTAAAAGAGCACTTTGGGACGAATTGCCCGCCGGTTTTGAATTACCGCGCCCGTTCGAAAAGTACAAAATGGGAATGCCGGGCGTGCTTGCCATTGAAGTGCCCAAAAATATCAAGACCAGCGACGTACCGCTGATCATGGAAATACTGGAAGAGCACCTCGGCGATAAGAATCCGGAAGGCCTGCCTTTGATGGTGCTTTGCGATGATGCTGATTTTACCGCCCAAAGCCTGAATAATTTTGTCTGGGTAACTTTTACGCGCAGCAACCCTTCGAATGATATTTACGGTATCGGCAGCTTTTTCGAGAACAAACACTGGGGCTGCCGGGGGCCACTGATCATCGATGCGCGTATTAAACCGCACCATGCGCCTGCATTGGAGAAAGACCCGGCGGTCGAAAAGTTAGTTGATAAAATGGGCGAAAAAGGCGGGGTGTTGTACGGGATTATTTGATTATAAGCAGATGTCATGCCGAACTTGTTTCGGCATCTCTCTGGTTTATAAGTAAATTAAAGGTCCAATTGGCATTTTAAGTCTTTCATTTCAGGATTTACCGACTTAATTAAATTCACTTTCCAGTCATGGTGCCAATTTTTTAATTGCTTTTCTCTGTCAATCGCATCAGTTATTCGCTCGAAATATTCATAATAAACAAGATCGAATAGTCTATACCTCTTTACGAACTTCGAACCTTCACTATTGATATGTTGCCATATCCTCGTTTCGAGGTTGCCATTTACACCTATATAAAAGGTAGTCCGATAAGCATTAGACATAATATAAACATGTCCCTGTTTGAAATGCATGTGACAAGGTATTTACAGCAATATAAGAAAATTTCAAAATCATGCTGGTGGGATGCCGAAACAAGTTCGGCATGACATCTACTTCAGCTCATCCAGTACCCGGTACATTTCATCCTTAACGATCCTTGAAGAACCATTGTAGTTATTTACCATGATTGAAAAACAAAGCTGGCGGCCGTTGTGTTCCTGGTAACCAGCATAGGTCAGCACATTCAGAATACTTCCGCTTTTCATCTTCATGTTGTTGTAAGTTGGCAGGCTTTCGTAAAAATCGGGGTACCAGCTTTCGCTTACCGCCGACCTGAGGATGGTGGCCAGCGTCATGGTCGTTACCCGGGTACCGGGAGAAAGACCGCTGCCATCGACGATATTGAGCGAATGCGGATCAATACCTTTCGCCTTCCAAAAATCCAGCTCAACCTCTACCCCGTTATCCGTCGTAGGCGTTTTGCCTTCCTTCCAGGCTATGGTTTTGAGCAACTGCTCGGCATACAAATTAATGCTTTTGTGGTTTAGCCAGTAAACGATCTGGCTCAAACTTGGCGACAAAATGGCAGTCAGGTTCCGGCTTATTTGCGGAGCCGTCGTCCCTTTTGCAGTTAGCGTACGGGTCGATTCCGGGTCATTGCTCACGGCAATGCCTAGTCCTCGCAAGGTGTCGGTCAGCCGGTAAGCTGCATCATAGGCTGGGTCGGGAACGGCTGCCGATATGCTTTTTTTATTTTCATCCTCGGCATACGTGCCGCGAAGATACATCACCCTGCTGTTTACGGGAAGATACGCATAGGCATTGTCGCCCGTGCCCGAGGGAGCATTTGTCAACTCGCTTTTGAACAGTAGGGACGGCATAGCCGGTACAGTTTTTCGCACGCTGATCGGGCTGCCCACCGGGCCTGTTACAAATTTGATATCAAATTGGTTCTCGCGCCAGCAAAGCCCCGATGTGCCCGCTCCGTAATAATTACCCGCATCCATCCAAATCCACCCGTCGGGTATGGACTGGCTGCCAAAAATGGAATCATCCCCGATCACGCGGCCATTTACCTTCTTGATCCCCGCTTTTTTCAAAGCGTCCACCATCTGGTTCAGGATGTCGTTTTCCTTATGCCCGTCGTAACGCCAGCTCGCCAGTGTCGGGTCGCCGCTGCCTTTGATAATAATATCACCGTTAAGAGTCCCTGAGGCATCCACCGTACCGGTATATCCAAACTGTGTCTGGTACTGAAAATCTTTACCAAGAATATTAAACGCTGTGATGGACGTGATCGTTTTTAAGGTAGACGCTGTAGCCAGGCCCATATCAGGGTTTGCGGTGAACACCACATCACCGGTTTTAACGTCCAGCACAGTAAGCGAAACAGAAGCATACTTACATTGGCTTAAATGCTGCAGGTGATCAAATGCTGCCTGTATCTTATTTTGAAAGTCTTGCTGTGCGTTGGTGGCAACCGCAAATAATAAAAAGCTAATCAGCGCTAATATCCGCTTCCTCATGATCTAAATTTCGTTTAGCGATGTAATAAATCGGGATACCTAATAGTACGATACCCAGGCCATACAAAGTATACGGCTCAACATAAATAACCAGCAGGATGCAAAAAGCGATACCCATTAAAACATACATGGCAGGCAGAACAGGGTACCCGAACGCTTTGTAAGGCCGTTCATGATGGGGCCTGGTGATCCTGAGTTTGTAAATGCCGATAATCGTAAGTACATAAAAAATCACTACGACAAATGAGATCATCGTCAGCAGGTCACCGTACTTACCGCTCAGGCAAAGTATGGAAGCCACAACCGCCTGTATCCACAAGCCAAAGCCGGGAACAGCATATTTATTGAGCGTACCCGTGCGCTTAAAAAATAATCCGTCCTTAGCCATCGTGTAATACACTCTTGCGCCCGAAAGGATCAGGCCGTTGTTACAGCCAAAAGTCGAGATCATGATCATCAGGGCGATCACAATGGTACCGCCGTTACCGAATATCACATGCGATGCGGCAACCGCTACGCGGTCTTTTTCGGCTGTGGCAATATCGTGCATCGGCAAAACAGCGGTGTACATCACGTTGGCAGCAACGTAAATAAGCGTTACGATCATGGTGCCCAGGAAGAGGCTCAGCGCCACATCGCGTTTGGGATGCTTCATCTCTCCCGCGATGAAGGTTACACTGTTCCATGCATCGCTGCTGAAGATCGACCCCACCATGGCCGCCGCAATGGCGCCGAATGCTGCTGCTGTGGTATACTGGCTAAAGGTTCCGTCTGCATTCAGCTTATGCAGCGTCCAGGCGTTGCTCCAGTTCATGTGCCATACATTGCTATTCAGTGCAATGAGGCCGAAAATGATCAGGCCCAATAAACTGAGTATTTTAGTAAGCGTAAAAGTGGTCTGAATGATCTTGCCGCTTTTTACGCCTCGGGTATTGATGAAGGTAAGTATCACAATAATTCCGATCGAGACCAATTGCGCCGAACTGATGGCGAAGCCATGCGTCATTTCACCGGGTTTTAAGCGGTAAATATGCGGAAACAGTATCTGGTCTTCACTCACACCAGGTATCAGATAAGCTGTGAATTTCGAAAATGCTACGCCCACCGCCGCTATAGTTCCTGTTTGTATAACTGCAAAAAAACTCCACCCGTACAGGAAACCCATCAGCTTGTTGTATATCTCCTTCAGGTAAACATACTGCCCCCCGGCTTTGGGAAACATCCCGCTTAGTTCGCCATAGCTCAATGCCGCGGTAAGCGTCATAAAACCGGTAATGATCCACACCACGATAAGCCAGCCGGCCGAGCCTACATTGCGGGTAATATCGGCGCTTACGATGAAAATACCCGAACCGATCATAGACCCGGAGACAAGCATGGTGCCGTCCAGCAAGCTCAACTCGTGCTTCAGATGGGGGCTTTTTGAGTTTTCCTTCATGAATTGCAATAAGTTAAAAGCCCTAAGCTATTTAAAAATTTATAATTGCGCGATGTGTCACAAAGAAATTAAATTACTATTTTCGCCGTCTGATTATTTTTTTAAAACGTAATCACGCTTTAATACAATCATTTATAACTTAAATTTTTAACATGGATTTTTTGTATAACAACCTAATTTACCTTATTCCGGTTATGGGCCTTATTGGCATTCTGTTCATGCTGGGCAAATCGGCATGGGTAAGCAAACAGGAAGCAGGCGATAAAGCTATGACCGCCCTTGCGGGCCATATTGCCGATGGCGCTATGGCTTTCCTCAAGGCTGAATGGAAGATTCTGAGCTACTTTGTCATTATCGCCGGCATATTGCTGGCCTGGTCCGGAACTACGGTTCAAACGTCCAGCCCGGTTATCGCCATATCATTCATTTCCGGCGCATTCCTTTCAGCCTTCGCCGGTTTTATCGGGATGCGCATAGCGACTAAGGCCAACGTACGCACT
>DASZWG010000453.1:0-4018 GCA_035546675.1 Mucilaginibacter sp.
GCAATTGCCGAACCGCAGCCAAAAGTTTTAAACTTGGCGTCGGTTATTACATTGTTATCATCAACCTGTATCTGCAGGCGCATCACATCGCCGCATTCAGGTGCACCCACCAAACCGGTACCAACCTTGGCGCTGCTTTTATCCAAAGTGCCCACGTTGCGGGGGTTGGTGTAGTGATCAATTACTTTATCTGAATAAGCCATTTCTTTATTTTTTAGTTATACGTTGAACGTTATACGTATTACGTTTTTATTGCCTTTAGTTTTTATGCCGACGTACAACGTAAAACGTCATACGTACAACCTATTTAGTGTTCCGCCCACTCGATCTTGCTCAGGTCAAGACCTTCCTTGAACATTTCCCACAATGGGGAAAGGTCACGCAGGTGATTTACAGCGGTCTTGGTCACCTTGATTGCATAATCGATATCTTCATCGGTTGTAAACCTGCCCAAGCCAAAACGTATCGAAGAATGCGCCAGGTCGTCCGACAAGCCGAGGCTCTTTAAAACATACGACGGTTCCAATGATGCTGATGTACAGGCCGAGCCGGATGAAACGGCCAGGTCTTTCATCGCCATCATCAGCCCTTCGCCTTCTACATATTTGAACGAAATATTGGCCACATGCGGTAAACGATGTTCCTGGTTGCCGTTAACATAGCTTTCTTCCAATTCCAGCAGAGACGACTGCAGTCTGTCACGCAAGGCCGAAAGGCGTTTGCTTTCGCTCTCCATTTCCTGCATGCACAGTTCGGCCGCCCTGCCAAAGCCTACTATACCCGGAACATTCAGCGTGCCCGAACGCATGCCGCGCTCGTGACCGCCGCCATCCATCTGGGCGGTAACCTTTACTCTCGGCCCCTTGCGGCGGACATACAGCGCGCCGACACCTTTAGGGCCGTATATTTTATGTGCCGAGCACGCCAGCAGATCGATACCATCTGCATTAACATCAACCGGTATCTTACCGACCGCCTGTGTTGCATCGGTCATAAACAAGGCGCCATGCTTGTGGGCGATGGCCGAAATTTCTGTAACGGGCTGAATCACGCCTATCTCGTTATTGCCGTACATGATCGAAACCAGGATGGTTTCGGGCGTCATCGCGGCTTCCAACTCTGCGAGGTCAACAAGCCCGTCTTCTTTTACCGGCAGGTAAGTAACCCTTGCACCAAGTTTTTCAACATGTTTGCAGGTATCTAAAACGGCTTTATGTTCCGTTACTGCGGTAATAATGTGGTTGCCCTTATCTTTATACATCTCGAAAACGCCCTTGATAGCCAGGTTATCGGCTTCGGTTGCGCCCGAGGTGAATATGATCTCCTTTTCACTCGCGCCGATCAGTTTGGCTACCTGCTCGCGTGCATAATCAACGGCTTCTTCGGCTACCCATCCGAATGAATGGTTACGGCTTGCGGCATTACCGAATTTTTGTGTAAAATAAGGTATCATCGCCTCAAGCACCCGCGGGTCCATCGGGGTAGTCGCATTATTATCCAGGTATATCGGAAGATTCATCTCGTTCATATGCTATTAACAGTACAAAGATATGCAAAGTTTTTATTTATAATCATTCAAAACAAGGTGAAATCATCAGATGAAGGTAATTATTTGCCATATTTGGATATGAAGGGGATTGAGCACATCGGTATCGCCGTTAACGATCTGGAAACCGCCGGAAAGCTTTATGAAAAGCTGCTGAATACACCTGTTTATAAAATTGAAACGGTTGACAGCGAGTGTGTTAAAACGGCGTTTTTGCAGTCCGGGCCTAATAAAATTGAACTGCTCGAAGCTGTGTCTGGCGACAGCGTTATCCGCAAATTCATTGAAAAACGCGGCGAGGGCATTCACCATATAGCATTTGATGTGGACGATATACGCGCCGAAATGGAACGGCTGAAACAGGAGGGCTTTATGCTCCTGAGCGACGAGCCTAAGCCGGGAGCCGACAATAAGCTGGTATGCTTTGTTCACCCCAAAAGCGCTAACGGCGTGCTGATCGAACTTTGCCAGGAAATGCGTTAAGTCATTTTATATTCCGGTAATTCGGTATTGCTGAACTCGCTGATCTTGCCGAGGTCGAGCACAATATGGCCATCGTCATCCCTGTCGAAAGCCGGTGCGAATTTAGCCCCCCACACGATTTCCTTGTGCGTGTAGGCAGTACGCGAGTTTATGGTCTGTGAAAACGTATCGTCAAAGGCTTTCAGTAAAACCGTGAAACTAGCCTCGTTTTGCTGGAGTTCTTCAGCGGTCATATCTCTTAACGGGCTTTTATCATCCAGCGGATGTACCACGGTCCAGTTCAAAGTAAGGATGCTTACGTGCCGTCTTTCCAGTTCGAGCGGGAAGAACCGCCTCACCGTTTTGCCATCCACATCTTCATTGTAAGAGAAAAGTACTTCTATTTCCAGGTCGATCAGCACGTTCCTTCTTAAATTGGCCAGCCTGAACATGACGCCCCTGCAATTTTCGCGGTAGGGCGCTATAATGATCTTATTGCTGTACAATATTTTAGCGGAGGGCCGTGAAAAACGCCCGTAAAGCAGGCCGGTGGCCAGGGCGAATGCCAGCAGACCCATCATGGATTCGAGAGCGGCAACGCTGTTGGCGGCAACGCCGCTTGGGCTGATGTGCCCGTAACCAACGGTCGAAATGGTTTGTGCGGAAAAGAACAGGGCATCCAGGAAGCGGTGAAAAGTATCCGCACCCTCGGCTCCATTCAGGTGCTCCACGCCGATGATCATGTAGATGCCCGCAAATATAATATTGACAATAAAATAACAGGTCAGCACCAGCAGCCAGAATTTGGTCCAGCTCATAGTGATCAGGGTGTGATAATTATCGTCCGTCCGGAAAAAGGGCAGACCCTTGCGCCTGATATTGATCGAACCGTCCTGGTTGATGAGCGGCTGGCTCTTCATAACCGGCTGCGGGCCAAATCCCAGGTCGTCTTCCGGGTTAAATTTTCGTTTATGAATAGCCATTTAAAATTGTATTAGTTGTATGGGTTATATTAGTTGTATTAGTGCCTCAAGTAAATATTTAATTAATAAACTCTCTTCAACTCGATCAAAATTATCATTCCGCTTGCTTTTAGAAAAAACAATTTCCATATTTGTTGCTCAAATGATAAAAGTAGCAAACAATAACTGGTGGTGGCTTAACGAGTGATCGTAAGGCAGTCCTGTTTTTGTTTAAAAAATATTGATGAAGGGTTGCCGGTGGTGACCCTTTTTTTGTTGGCCCCCAACCCCCTCAAGGGGAGGATGCCTAAAAATGAATTATTTTACATAAACTAAAAATAAATTCCCCCTTTAGGGGGTTAGTGGGTATGAAAGCAATTTTAAACCATCTGTTTGAGAATAAAACATTTACGCGTGAGCAGTCGCGCGATATCCTGACGCGTATAGCGCAGGGAGAGTTCAACAACTCGCAAATGGCTGCATTTATGACGGCATATTGTATGCGCAGCATCACTGTCGACGAACTGGAAGGTTTTCGCGACGCCATGCTAGATCTCTGCCTGCAGGCTGATGTCGGCACGCATGAGCTGATCGACCTTTGCGGTACAGGCGGAGATGGCAAAGATACTTTTAATATATCCACACTGGCGTCGTTTGTTGTGGCAGGCGCCGGGTACAAGGTGGCCAAGCACGGCAATTACGGCGTTTCGTCGGGCTGCGGCTCATCCAATGTGATGGAGTTCCTGGGCTATAAGTTCACCAATGAAAAGGATCATTTGAAACGGAGCGTTGACGAGGCCGGTATCTGTTTCCTGCATGCGCCATTGTTTCACCCGGCGATGAAAACCGTAGCGCCTATACGCCGCGAACTGGGTGTAAAGACTTTTTTCAATATGCTGGGACCGATGGTAAATCCAGCTAGGCCGGCTAACCAGATGGTGGGAGTGTTCAGCCTGGAATTGGCCCGGATGTACGCATACCTGTACCAGAAATCGGACGTGCGGTATACCATATTAAATGCATTGGATGGGTATGATGAGGTGTCACT
>DASZWG010000454.1:0-4130 GCA_035546675.1 Mucilaginibacter sp.
TATATTCCTGGCCATGGGCTGCAGCGATGGGCATGCCCGCCTGGCTGCCGATGTCTTGCTGAAGTCGGACCTGCGCGGTATCGATTCGCATGGCGTGGCCCGGCTTACGGGATATGTGCGCCTGTGGGAAAAGAAAAGGATCAATACCAGCCCTGATATAAAAATTGTTCATCAAACGGCTACAACAGCCACGGTTGAAGGCGACGCCGGGCTGGGTCTGGTCGTTGCGCCTTTTGCCATGCAGGTGGCTATTGAAAAGGCTGAAAAATATGGGTCAGGCTGGGTATCTGTGCGCAATTCAAATCATTTCGGCATCGCGGGATATCATGCACTGATGGCGGTCGAAAAGGATATGATCGGCTTTGCCATGACCAACGCCAGTCCGCTGGTATCGCCCACGTTCTCGAGCGAACGCCTGCTGGGGACCAACCCGATGTGCTATGCATTCCCGGCAGGAAAATACCCGCCGGTAATTGTTGACATGGCTACATCGGCAGCGGCTAACGGCAAACTGGAAATTGCCCAGCGGCTGGGCAAACAGGTGCCCGAAGGCTGGATCCAGGATAAAAACGGGAAAAGCGTAGCCAATCCTCATGCGCTCAAATCGGGCGGTGCTTTATTGCCCTTAGGCAGCGACCCGGAGCACGGCAGCCACAAGGGTTTTGGTTTGGGCGCCACGGTCGATATACTTTCTGCGGTGCTGTCGGGGGCTAATTACGGTCCCTGGGTACCGCCATTCGTAGCATTTCTCGAACCGCCGTCCGACCCTGTTGGCAAAGGGATAGGCCATTTTCTCGGCGCTATGCGGGTGGACGGATTTCGCCCCGCGAATGAGTTTAAGGCGCACATGGATAACTGGATAGAACGTTTCAAATCATCCAAAACCATCGATCCCGCTCAAAGGGTGATCATCCCCGGAGAGCCTGAGACGGAAGCCGAAGCCGATAGGAAAGCCAGCGGCATACCATTGGTTGATGCGGTGGCGGGAGATTTGAATGGGCTGGCGGAAAAATTTAATATCGAAAAGCTAACTCCTAAAAGTTGACCAGGATTTTAATGAATCCCCTTAAATATCCTGCTCCACCTGATCTTGCCCAGGAATGTGCCGGTTGTATCGGTGCTCATCCATACAAATAAGGCTTTCCCGACGATACGGTTTTCGGGCACAAAGCCCCAATAGCGAGAATCTTCCGAATTGTGGCGGTTATCGCCCATCATCCAGTAATAATTCATTTTAAAGGTGTAATGGTCGGTTTTCTTACCGTTGATCAGGATATCATTGCCCTGCGTTTGTACCTTATTCTTTTCATACACTTCTATTGCGCGTTCATAGACCGGGAAGGTCATACTGTCGAGCTTTACCGTCCACCCCTTTTTAGGGATAATGATCGGGCCGTAATTATCCTGGTTCCAGTGGTAATCAGGTAACTTATTGTTTAATAAAACACGAGGAGCGAAACGCGGATTATCCGGGAAGACAGGGCTATAGGGATCGGAAACTCCTTTTGGGGCAATATTCTCAATGACGGACTTGATATTAGAATAAGTTTTGAGCTTTGCTGCCGAAGTTCTTGACATGATCATTTCAAAATCGGTATTGCTGGCCTGGTTGGCTACGAATATATGGAGATCGGTCAGCAACTGCGGATTAATGCGGTTACCGTCTGTACGAACGATATAGGATGGCTGTTCGTGCGGCGGATCGGGCATAGCTTTTCCGTCCACGTAAACCTGGGTATTCACGATCGACAGGGTATCGCCGGGTGTTCCCTGGCAGCGCTTGATGTAATTGTCGCATTTATCGATGGGGCGGTACCACGGCGAATCAACTTGTATCGGGTAGTTAAATACCACCACATCGCCCTTTTTGACGTGAGCCCAGCCGGGAAGGCGATAATAAGGCAGTTGAATAATGTCTGAATAGGATTTGGTGCCTATCAGCGGCATGGTGTTTTGGGCAAAGGGAAACGAGAGCGGTGTAATAGGTGTGCGCGGGCCGTAATTGAGTTTACTCACAAAGATGTAATCGCCGGTAAGCAGTGTGCCTTCCATCGAGCCGCTCGGTATTACATAGGCTTCGATCAGGAATGTTCGTATCAGTGTTGCGGCAATCACCGCAAAGATGATAGCGTCTATCCATTCCCGTGTTTTGCTTTTCTTTTTTTTAGGTTTCTTGCTTTTCTTCCAGAATTTCCAATTCATGCATCATAGGTTAGCAGGCGCAAATTATGAAAATTGCGGTGAAGATGCTATCCTTTTGTGATGATTAACAAGTCAATGGATGCCCATGAACAGCCTGCTCCACCTGATCTTGTGCAGAATATCACCGGTACTGTTCCAGCTCATCCAGATGAACAATGCCTTACCGACGATGTGATCCTCGGGCACAAACCCCCAGTAACGGCTGTCGGCCGAGTTATGCCGGTTGTCGCCCATCATCCAGTAATAGTTCATTTTGAAGGTATATTGATTAGTTTTTTGGCCATTGATATAGATATCGCTGCCTTTTATTTCGAACTTATTGTGCTCATACACTTCGATGGCACGCCTGTAAACCGGCAGGGTAAGGCTATCCAATGTTACCGTCCAGCCTTTTTTGGGGATGATGATCGGGCCGTAATTATCTAAATTCCATTTGAAATGAGGATCATGAGGAAAAAGATCCGGATCTGTTTCATCTTTGGGCTGGATATCAGCCTTCACGGCCTTTACATTAGAAAAAGTCTTCAGCGTGGCAGCTGACTGTTTTGTGGTGTTCATCACAAAGTCCGTAGACGACATTTGCTGGAAGTCGGAAAGATGGAGATCTGTAATTACCTGGGGATTTATCGAAGTGCTGTCGGTAGTTGCGGTATAGGTCATTTCACCTTCGGGCGGTACAGGGTTAGCCTTGCCGTTCACATACACCTGCGCATTTACGATGGTCAGTGTATCACCGGGTGTTCCCTGGCAGCGTTTGATATAATTTTCCTGTTTATCAACGGGGCGGTACAATGGCGAATCGGCATCCATCGGGTAGTTGAATACAACCACGTCCCCCTTCTTTACCTCGCTTAAACCAGGAAGCCGGTAATATGGCAGTTCGATGATGTCCCAGTATGATTTGGTGCCGATCAGCGGCAGGGTATTATGTGTAAAAGGGAACGAAATGGGTGTCATTGGCGTTCGCGCGCCGTAATTCACTTTACTCACAAAAAGAAAATCGCCAACCAGCAGCGAACTTTCCATTGAAGGGGTAGGTATGGTATAAGCTTCGATAAAAAAAGTACGGATCATGGTTGCGGCAATTACCGCGAAAATGATCGCTTCGGTCCATTCGCGCGATTTGGATTTCTGCAAGTTATTTTTATGCTTGTGCCTGAACTCAGGACTCGCCGATTTTCCCAGGTATTTGACCTGTTTGTCATTCCCCCATTTAACAAGATATACAAAGGGTAGCAAAACAGCCGCAGCATGATCCCAAAAGGCAAATTTGCCGTAAGACTTGGTAAAGTCGATCACAACGCCGATCAGGATCAGCAGCCCGAAAATGGGGATCAGGAATAAAATGAGCCACCATACCGGCCGGCCGCTCAGTTTGATCATCACATAAAAATTCCATATCGGTACAACGGCCTGCCAGCCTGTTACGCCGGCTTTTTCGAAGAGTTTGTACAGGCCGATAAATGGCACTATGATATAGAGCAGAACAAATAGGATCGAAAATGCAGTCATGGTCTTTGTGTAATTCCGAAAGCTAATGTATAGTTAAATTCCGAAATCAAACATCTCTTCTACCGAAAAGAACCCCTTTTTGCCCGCCACCCATTCGGCGGCAAGCACCGCACCCAGGGCAAAGCCGTTACGGTTATGCGCCGTATGTTTAAATTCGATCATATCCACTTCCGAATCATAGATCACCGTATGCGTTCCGGGTACGCTGTCGATACGGAACGACTCGATCAGCAACTGGTCGTTCTTTAAGTTGTCATCAGCTTCATTACCATCAGAACTCAAAATATTTACCCATTCTTTCTTCGAATCCAGGTTTTCAATAATGCCTTCCGCTATTGTTATGGCAGTTCCGCTGGGCGAGTCGAGCTTTTGCGTATGGTGTATCTCCTCAACCTGCACATCATAATACGGGTATT
>DASZWG010000455.1:0-10932 GCA_035546675.1 Mucilaginibacter sp.
GATTTACTGAGCCTTTCATAACCGAAGTTTAAAACCTTTTGATGGTTTCCGTAATATGCGCCAGGTGATGTTTGCCGTGCCAGGCATACAGTGCCAGGTTGCGTTTGAGCGGCACGGTTTGCCCCGACTGGGGGTGAACAAAAGTACGGTTCCACTGCTCCTCGGTAAAGCTGTCGAAAAGCGCCCCCAGGTGCTGGTGTATCCCGTCGAGTATCTTTAATGATGGTTCGATGGGCAGGCGGTAATCGGGCAGCAGCGCCCAATCGGCCTCTTCGTATGCCTTAATGGTTGGGTTATCCTCGGTCAGCGCCCACTTAAAGCGAATGATCGAATTCATGTGGCTGTCGGCCAGATGATGCACCACCTGCCTGATGGTCCAGCCGCCGGTGCGGTATTGTACGTCCAATTGCTTCTCGTTCAGGCCGATCACCGCGCTGCGCAGTTTGCCCGGAAATGTCTTGATGTCATTTATCCAGCCGCTGATGGCGTGCTGAGTATAAGAAACGGGCGGCGCGAACTTCCCTATCGGGTAACGCAATGATTCGTCTGTCATGTTATTGGGTCTTAAAAAATTATTGGCCAGAGTTGCAATTTAAGCAATTATTTAACATTTCAATGCCATCGAGCTCGTAAAAATATGCGAAAGGATGTAAAAATGATAATATACCAGAGCATTGTCGTTTACCTCAGGTAGGTATTACTATAAAAGCTAAGTTTCAAGCTTCTTCTTTTCTGATGTTAACGCTTATTACGTAATTTACCCGGACATCTTAATCTCATAACATGAGGCTGCTCCATTCTATTTTATTTGTTGTACTGACCATCAATGTTGCGCACGGCCAGGTAAACCCGGTCGAAAAGGTAGTCGATTCCTGTATTACCAAAAGAAATTTTAACGGCGTGGTTTTAATAGCCCGAAACGGTAAAACAGACTATATTAAATACACCGGCCTGGCAAACCGGCACTACAATATCCCGTTCTCTGCCAAAAGCAGGTTCCAGATATTTTCAGTTACCAAAACATTTACTGCCGTGCTGATCATGCAGTTGTACGAGCAAGGGAAGATCAACCTGGATTCGACAATATCTGCCTATTACCCGGAATACAAAGGTGAAGCTGCACACAAAGTTACGATCAGGAACTTACTGACATACAGCAGCGGCCGGTATTTGAAAGAAATGGACCCTAAGTTTATTGCGGAAGCCTATGATCAAAATTTGTGGCCGGTCGACACGTTCATTAACCGGTACTGTTCGGAGAAACTGATCGGCACACCGGGAACCAAATTCAATTACAGCAATGGCGATTTTATTATTTTGGGAAGAATAATAGAGAAAATCTGCAAAAAACCGTTCGATTCGGTTTTGCGCGAAAAAATACTCATACCGCTTAAAATGCACAACACGGGTTACCGGCATCACGAAGACATTATCACTAACCTGGACGAGGGGTATTACAATAAGGATGGCAGCGTCGACTCTTTGATCATGCCCACTAACTATTATATCGATAATTACTTTTCGGCGGGAGCGATGTATTCAACAGCACAGGACCTGTTAACTTTCGACCAGGCCATCTTTAATCATACACTGCTGAAAAAATCCACTGTCGATACAATGTTAACCTCCTATCCGAAACTGGGAGATGTGGCGTTAGGCTTTTGGGTATATCCGAGAAAGATCGGCAAGACGAATACTATTTTTGCAGAAAGACAAGGCGATGGCTACGGCAGTGAAGCCAATTGGGTACATCTGATCGATAAAAAGGTAACGCTTATATTGTTATCGAACACTCAAACTGCTGATCTGAACAAAATGAGGTTAGATGTATTGAACGCTTATTTAAACAGCAGAAAACTTAACCATTGAGACAGCAATAAATTACCCTGTGTTTGACTTATTCATACCACTTAGGCTATTTTAGCGTTTTACCCGTATTTAAACCCGATGATCAAAAAATTACTATTACCCCTCCTGCTGCTGATATCTTTCTTTGTCCATGCCGAAACCCTGAAAACAGATGTACTGGTGATCGGCGGGGGGCCATGCGGCGTGGCGGCAGCCGTACAAAGCGCACGAAGCCGGGTAAAGACCATGCTGATCGAACCCGGACCATGGCTGGGCGGAAGTATGACCATGGGCGGTATGTGCGTACTGGATGCAAACCGCGACCTGTCCTCGGGCATCTGGGGCGAGTTCAGGCGGAAAGTCACCGAATACTATCGCAACCGGCTCGGTTATGATACAACAAAGATCGCCATACTGCGCTTTGAGCCTTATACCGGGGCTGAGATACTGAAAAAGATCACCGATACCGTCAAAAACCTGACAGTAAAACTGAATACGCCCTGGACCGGCATCAGGAAGGATGGCGATGGATGGGAAGTGGAAATCAAGGTGAACGGCGAAACGGTAAAAGTAAAGGCCAAAGTGGTGGTGGACGGCACACCGACAGGCGAAGTAGCCGCAAAGGCCGGGGCGAAGTTTGATGATGGCACCGGCGACAGCGAAGGAATGATGACAGAGATCGCCATCCTGAAAGACTATGGCCGGAATACCGATAAAACCATCGCTAAACCTGCTGGCTATGACCCGGCTGCCTATGCCTTTTTAAAAGGCAGGGATATTCAAAAAATGCTGAAAACCGATGCTATTCCTAACGATAAATATATGATCGACTGGACAGAACCAAACCGGGAAACAGGCATCGCCAAACAGCAAACGCTCGGATTGGTTTATTACCTGCAAACTGAACTCGGCCACAAAAACTTAGGATTGGACGATCAGTTTGGCACCGCCGATCATTTACCCCGGGTGTCTTTTATCAAACAGGGAGCGCACACAGTGGGCGCGGTGCGCATGGTAGAAGACGATATCCTGAAACCATACGATCGTGAATCCAGGCTCTACCGTACTTCGATCGGGGTTGGCAGCATTGCCGGAACTCCGCCATTTTCTATACCGCTCGGCGCCATCGTTCCGAAAAATACGGATAATTTGCTGGTCACCGAAAACGCCCTGTCGGTCACGGGCGATGTTAACAGCAAAACGATAGACCCCGCGGTCCAGATGACTTTGGGCCAGGGTGTGGGTGCAACCGCCGCTTATTGCGCCTTTTTCAAAACCACTACCAAACACCTGAATGTGCGCATCATACAGGGCGAGATCATGGATTTTAAGGGTTATCTGATGCCTTTTACCGACGTACCGCAAAGCGACCCGCACTGGCGGGCCATACAGCAGATCGGGGCGACGGGTATGCTGAAGGGCATCCGGACAGAGAAGGGTAACACCATCGAAGTTCATTTCGAGCCGAACGATACCGTACGCACGGCCGAAGTAAAGCCCTTCCTAAATGAAATTTATACCCGCGCATTCCTGTGGTTCAGCAACCAGAAACCGGGCAAATACCTCACGCTGGGCAACCTGCTGTATTTTATCAGCGATTATACGCTGACCGACCCCGAAACACTGGAGCCGCAGATACGCAAAATATGGAGCACACAACTGCATCTGCCCGGCGAACTGGACGTAAAACGCCCGGCCACCCGCCTCGAATTTGCTATGCTCATCAATAAATACCTGAACCCCTTCGGTAAAACAGTTGACCTGACGGGGAAAGTGGTGAATTGACCAGCTTCAGCAAATGTCATCCTGGGCAAAGCGAAGAATCTATTTTATAGTTATTTCACTATCGCATACACGTGCTCATCCAGCACTTCGCCGTTCTTGACAACGGCATTTTTTAAAATGCCTTCCTTCGTGTACCCCGCCTTTTCGAGCACACGCATAGAGCGCAGGTTTTTACTGAAAATGCTCGCCTGTATGCGGATGATATCGAGATTTTCGAAAGTATAATTGGTAACCAACTTAACCGCCTCGGGCATAATGCCCCTGCCCCAGTACGGCTCGGCCAGCCAGTAACCAATGATGGCAGTTTTGCGGTAAACATCCCCGCGCAACTCGAGACCGATACCGCCGATCACTTCGTGACCGGCAACGATGGCAAAATTGATCACCGGGTCCTGCACCAGCCAGTTTTCGACCCACAACACAGCAGCTTCCATCGTATAAGGCGACGGGAAACGGTCGGTCAGGTTATCGGAAACGCGGGGATTATCCGCATTTTTCTGCAGCGATACCTCATCCCCTATCTTCCAGCCCCTTACTGTAAAACCGCTGCCTTTTAATTCCATAGATGTAACCTTTTGATGACTAAAATAATAATATTATACAAGTTGCTAACTTGCACACTGATTAACTGAATTTATGAAAAGGCTTTTTACGTTTTTACTGGCTGTTATTTGTCTTCCCGCATTCGCCCAGCAATTGGGCAAACTGACCGTGGAAAAGATCATGCGCGACCCGAAATGGATCGGCGTTTCACCTTCGGACATTCACTGGAGCGACGATAGTAAAAAGATCTACTTTAACTGGAACCCGGAAAACGCTGACCGCGACCAGCTATACAGCATCAGCACAAATAATACCATGCCGCAAAAAGTGAGCCTTGACGAACGGAAGGCACTTCCTTCTGCTTACGGCGAATGGAACAAAAAGCATACCCTGAAGTTGTACGGAAAAGACGGTGACATTTTCCTTGAAAATGTGCCGAAAGGGAAGATCATGCGGCTTACCTATACTACAGACCGCGAGAGCAGCCCGCGTTTCAGCGGGGACGAGAAAAGCGTGCTTTTTATCAAAAATGATAACCTGTATTCGCTGGAACTGAACGGCGGTAAGCTGGATCAGTTGACCGACTTTGTACGCTCCGCTCCGGGTGATAATAAACCGGCAGGCAGGCACGGGAAACAAGGAAACAATGGCGAAGCCGCTGCAACCGAACAGGAAAAATGGCTGAAACAGGAGCAACTGGAGTTATTCGGCATCATCAAAAAAGAAGCGAAGGAGAAGAAAGAAGATTCGATCGAAGAAAAGGAGCTCGCCCCTAAAAAGCTGAAACAGATCAGTATTGATGATAAACGGGTGACCGAATTGCAGCAAAGCCCGGATGGCCGTTATATTACCTATCGCCTGGTGCAGGTGCCGAAGGATGAAAAGCGCACTATCGTTCCCGATTTTGTGACGGCTTCGGGCTGGACGGAAGATATTCCCAATCGAGAGAAGGTTGGCGGTCCGCAGCCGGTTTCGGAAAGCTATGTGTTCGATACGCAGCGCGATACGGTATACAAAGTTAATATCGATGATATACCCGGGATAAAAGATATTCCCTCCTACATTAAAGATTACCCGAAGGAATACGAAGACTATTTACGCCGCAATGCCGACCGTAAAGTGATCATCCACGGGCCGTTCTGGAGCGAGGACGGCAAAAATGCCGTGGTAGTGGCAGCCGCACAGGATTATAAGGACCGCTGGATATTGAAGCTGGACCCTGAAAGCGGTCACCTGACGCTGATAGACCGCCAGCACGATGACGCCTGGATAGCCGGGCCGGGCATAGGCGGCACCTACTACGCCGGCAACGTGGGCTGGATAGATAACACGCATTTTTACTACCAGAGCGAGGCAAGCGGCTACTCGCATATTTACGTTGCCGATGTGACCAGCGGCGAAAAGCAGCAGCTTACCAGCGGCAAATGGGAAGTACAAACGCTCGACCTGTCGAACGATAAAAAGACTTTTTATTTTACGGCTAATATGGAACACCCCGGCGTTACCGATTATTACCGGATGCCGGTTACCGGCGGCAAACCCGTAAAACTGACTTCGATGCGGGGCGGTAATGATGTGACGCTTTCGCCCGATGAGAAATGGCTGGCCATCCGCTATTCATACACTAACAAACCCTGGGAACTGTACCTGCAGCCCAATAAACCGGGAGCAAAGGCTGTTAAAGTGACCAACTCAGTCAGCGCTGAATTTAATTCCTACCCCTGGCGCGCGCCGCAGATCATCACCTTTAAAAACCGCTATGGCAGCGATGTTTACGGGCGCGTATACGAGCCGAAGAACCCCGATCCTGCAAAACCGGCCGTGATATTCGTACACGGGGCAGGTTATCTGCAAAATATCACCTATTCGTGGAGCTACTATTTCAGGGAGTTTATGTTCAACAATCTGCTGGCCGATAACGGTTATTACGTGATGGATGTGGACTATACGGCCAGCGCCGGCTATGGGCGCGACTGGCGCACGGGCATTTACCGGCACATGGGCGGCAAGGACCTGAGCGATAACGTAGACGCGGTAAAATACCTGGTCGAAAAATATGGGGTAAATCCCAAACATGTGGGTATGTACGGCGGTTCGTACGGCGGTTTTATGACGCTGATGGCCATGTTTACCGCGCCGGATGTGTTTACCTCGGGTGCGGCTATCCGCTCAGTGACCGACTGGGCGCATTATAACAACGGCTATACCGCCGAGATACTGAACCTGCCCTATACCGACGAAAAAGCCTACAAGCAAAGCTCACCCATTTATTTTGCCGGCGGGCTGAAGGGGAACCTGCTGATGCTGCACGGCATGGTGGATCAGAATGTGAACTTCCAGGACATCGTCAGGCTTACGCAGAGGCTCATCGAGCTGCACAAGGACAACTGGTGGCTGGCGCCCTACCCGGTAGAGGACCACGATTTTGAGCAGCCCAGCAGCTGGACGGACGAGTATAAAAGAATATTCAGATTATTCGAGGAGACGCTGAAGAAGTAAAAAGAAAAGCCGCATCAAATGCGGCTTTTCTTTTTCAGGCCATCCCGGTGATCACCCACAGGGATACGCAGGAGATGAGCACCCAAAGCAGGATGCCCTGGAACAGCGGTACAAAACCAACTGTTTTCAATGTTTTGAATGACAAGCTTGTTCCGATCAGGAAAAGGGTAAGCGTAAGCCCGGTCTTAGCCATCACAGTAATATACGGCACAAGCGGGTGCACCAGGGGGATATACGTATTAACCAGCATCGCCAGGATAAAGAGACCGATGAAATAAGGTATGCTGATCTTCTGCTTGCCGGTTTTGAAAAACAGGGACGTTAAAAATGCTACCGGGATGATCCATAGCGCACGTGCCAGCTTAACCGTGGTAGCCACCTGCAGGGCCTGCTGCCCGTAGTGGGATGCGGCCCCGACTACCGAGCTGGTATCGTGAATGGCAATGGCGCACCATAAACCAAACTGGGTTTGCGATAAATTCAAAGCGTGGCCGATGACCGGGAAGATGAGCAATGCGATGGAATTGAGCACGAATACCACGCCCAGTGCGACCGACATCTGTTTTTGTTCGGCTTTGATAACCGGTGACAAGGCGGCAATAGCGCTTCCGCCGCAAATGGCCGTTCCTGCCGATACCAGGAAGGACGTTTTCCGGTCGATCTTTAACAAAACCCCCATAATGATGCCCAGCGAAAGCACACTGATGATCGATACGGTGGTAAAAGCGATTCCCTGTTTGCCCGCCGCCAGGGCGCTGAAAATATTCATCCCGAAACCCAGGCCGATCACGGATACTTTGAGCAACAGGTTGGTGGCTTTATGATTGAGGTGCAGAAAGGGGTGCTCGATCAGTTGTGCCAGGATAATGCCAAGCAGCAGCGCCAGCGGCGGACTTACCACCGGCAGCAGGCAGAATAAAGCGGTAATGATAAAAATTATCTTCCTTGTATTTTCGCCCAGGCTGAGCTTCAGCGTAGATGTTTTATTGGATGCCGTTTCCATTTTATTGCGCGTTTAATGGCACAAAATTGGAGACCATCCCCGCAGAAGGGAAATTGCAAATAGTGATGGGCGATTACTTTAAGTTATGATACCGCGTTGCGAAGCGGTAGAATAATTCGGCAAGACCGGTTAGTTTTCCCTGCAAATGGATCAGGTAAAAATCACGCCGGATATCTAACCCTTCCACGTCGATGATCTTCAGTTCACCCCGGTTCACTTCTTCGGCAACAGCATGAACCGATAAAAAAGCCATGCAGGGCGCATTGAGCAGGTACGATTTAATGCTTTCAGAATTGCCCAGCCTGATCTCGACCGGCAGATCCGATAAATTAATACCCGCCATTTTCAGGGCATGATCGATCACCTCCAGCGTCCCCGAGCCATGCTCACGAAGGACAAAAGGGATGTTCTTTAACTCCTCTGGCTTTAACGAAGCTCTTTTTGCCAGCGGGTGCCTGCTGCCGCACACCAGCACGATCTCGTCCTTAATAAAAGGATGATAGCTGATCCCGGTATTCTTTGAATAACCCTCGATGATCCCGATCTCGATATCTTTCGATAGCAGCGCCTTTTCTACCTGCTCGGTGTTGCCGGTAATGAGGCTGAGCTGCACCTGCGGAAATTTGCTCCTGAAACTGGCCAGCAGCGGAGCGATGATGTATTGTGTAGGCGTGGTGCTGGCGCCCAGCCTGATGAGGCCATCCTGCCGCTGGGAAAGCGCATTGATACCGAACTCTGCATTGCGGTACAGCTCAAATATTTTTTCGGCGTGTTTCAATAATACTTGTCCGGCTTCGGTCAGTTCCACGTGATTGCCATTGCGCTCGAACAGCTTGGCCTGGTACTTGGTCTCCAGTTCG
Organism: Mucilaginibacter sp.; assembly: GCA_035546675.1. Classification (GTDB taxonomy): domain Bacteria; phylum Bacteroidota; class Bacteroidia; order Sphingobacteriales; family Sphingobacteriaceae; genus Mucilaginibacter. The sequence continues at coordinate 8,539 of DASZWG010000455.1, forward strand.
CGGATGTGTTTGGTCACAGCCGGCTGGGTAATAAACAGTTCGGAAGCGGCTTTGGTAAAACTGAGCCTTTTGGCAACGGTATAAAACACTTCGAGCCTGAAATCGGACATGGGACGAATTTAAGATTATGTACCCATAAATTAGGAACGCCTGCCTATCTTCGTACGGAACGGTATGAAAAAAGCTTTGATATTCGGAATATGTTGCTGCCTGGGATGCAGCCGTCATCCTGCCGAGCCCGATATCCGCTTAAGTCTTACCGACAGCAACCGCTCGCTGAAGATCACTGGCTTCAATAAAGCAATTATTGATGACATTGGACGCGACAGTTCTGCCGAAGCCTGGGAAACCTTGCTCCCGGTTTATAAAATGCCCGCCGATACAGATATGAAGGATTTCCAGAACGAGCAGCCTGGCAGCTATAAGGTAACCGGGAATGAGGTGGTCTTTACACCCGATACGCCTTTTAAAAAGGGGCAGGTATACTTTTTAAGAACCTCAAACTATAGCAGCGCCAGCGATGCCTGGCAGTTTTTGCGCGAAAAGCGGCAAAAAGGGCGAATGGCCTATAAAGATCTGATTTTTAGTTATTAGGCTTTTCAACGGATTGAAATCCGTTGTTATCGTATGGGCCGGGGCTGCGCCTCGTACAGGGACAGAGCCTTCGGCTCAGTTTATTTTGTAAAGATGGGTTTTAAGCCATCGCCCCTGAGCAAGCGCAAAGTATATCTCGTTCATAATTTGCTTTATACCTTTTGTTTTTAAAATAAAAAAACGTATATTTGCATCGTAATTAAAGGAGTACGAGGGGGCTGAAGCCCCCTCTTTTATTTTACCAATATCAACCGATGGATATCGAAAAGCGGGTACGGGAACTGGTGAACGAAAAGATAGCCGAAAAACCGGATCTGTTTCTGGTGAGTGTGAAGATGCATTCAAACGGAAAACTGGTGATCCTGGTCGATGGGGATAAAGGCGTTGGGATTGACGATTGCGTGCAGGTAAGCCGTTATGTGGGACATTACCTGGAAGAGGAGAACGTGATCGGTCATGCATACAACCTTGAGGTATCGTCGCCGGGTTTGGATACGCCGCTTACGCTTCCGAGGCAGTTCGTTAAGAACATCGGCCGCAGGCTGAACATCAAGATGACGGATGGCAGCAAACGCGAGGGCAAGCTATCGTCCCTCACCGAAGATGCCATCGTGATAGAAGAAACAAAAAAAGAAAAAGGGAAAAAGGCTGAACAGGTTGAAAGTGTGATCCCGTTTAACCAGATAACAGAAACAAAAGTTGTAATATCATTTAAGTAAAAAAATGAGCAATATTAATTTGATCGAGTCCTTTCAGGAGTTTAAGGATTTCAAAAACATTGACCGCCCGACGATGATGAGCGTACTGGAAGACGTTTTCAGGAGCATGATCCGGAAAAAGTACGGTACGGATGAGAACTGCGACGTGATCGTGAACACCGACAATGGTGACCTCGAGATCTGGCGTACCCGCACCGTAATGGAAGATGGTTTTTCGGAAGACGACGATCTCGAGATCGAGCTGGCCGAAGCGCATAAGTACGATGACGAGCTGGAGGTAGGCGATGAGTTTGTTGAGCAGATCACGCTGGAAAGCTTTGGCCGCCGCGCCATCCTGGCCGCGCGCCAGACGCTGGTATCCAAGATCCTGGAGCTGGAAAAGGACGAAATATACAAGAAATACAAAGATCGAGTGGGCGAGATTGTGACCGGCGAAGTGTACCAAGTTTGGAAAAAGGAAACGCTGGTGCTCGATGACGAAGGCAACGAATTGCTGCTGCCCAAATCGGAACAGATACCTGCCGATTATTTCAAAAAAGGTGACAACGTGAAGGCGGTGGTAAGCAAGGTAGACATGCTGAACAGCAACCCGAAGATCATCATTTCGCGCACTGCACCCGAATTTTTACAGCGGCTTTTCGAAATGGAAGTCCCTGAAATATTCGATGGCCTGATCACGATCAAGAAGATCGTGCGCGAACCGGGTGAAAGGGCGAAAGTGGCTGTTGAATCGTACGACGACCGTATCGATCCGGTGGGTGCCTGCGTAGGTATGAAGGGATCGCGCATACACGGCATCGTCCGCGAATTAAAAAATGAAAATATAGACGTTATAAACTACACCAATAATATCCAGTTGTACATACAGCGCGCGCTGTCGCCGGCCAAGATCACATCCATCAAACTGGACGATGAGAAAAAGACGGCTGCCGTATATCTGAAACCCGACCAGGTGTCGCTGGCCATTGGCCGCGGCGGTCACAATATCAAGCTGGCCGGCAAGTTAACCGGTTATGAAATAGATGTTTACCGCGAAGCTGACGAACAGGATGAGGATGTGGATATCGAGGAATTCTCGGAC